>NZ_JBCNZM010000099.1:10835-16926 GCF_040227615.1 Bacteroides sp. RTP31139st1_H2_RTP31139_211217
GGCCACTGCTGCCATGCCCCAACAAACCGTACAGCCGGCAGTACAGACAAACAGCACTCCCCAACCTGCTGCCACGCAGCATAGTAATGCAACAACTCCACATGCCACACCTGCTGCCGTATTAATGGCGCAAGGGAGAGAAGAGAAAAAAATTCCGGTCATGAAAATGTCCGGATTAGGGGTCTCCATCAAACGCCCCCATATAGAAGAGGAACAAAGAAACCCTTCATCTAACCCTACTGCCGCCCACCAAGCAGCACAACCGGAAGAAGACTACATCTTCAATGAAAGGGATTTGAACTATTACTGGCAGGAGTATGCCGGACGTATGCCCAAGGAGCAAGTAGCCATAGCCAAGCGCATGCAGAACATGCGCATCACTTTAATAAATGACACAACTTTTGAGGCTGTGGTAGACAATGAAATCGTTGCCAAGGAATTTACCGGCATGATACCCACTCTGCAAAATTACCTACGTACCCGGCTAAAGAACCGCAAAGTCACCATGACTGTCCGGATTAGTGCTCCTACTGAAAAGGTACGTGCCTACGGACGCGTTGAAAAATTCCAGATGATGGCACAAAAGAACAGTGCCCTATTACAACTAAAAGAAGAGTTTGGTTTGGAACTGTATTAATCCCTTCCAATCGCCTGCATAAAGTTGCTAACAAATTGAGTATAAAGGATAAAAAAAGCATCTATTTAATTTTTTATTTATTCATTTATATTTATTTTTGCCAATAATAAACAAAAGAGGCAAACAAACATTTGAGAACAAAAATGATTATATGGATGCTATTGGGGCAGATACTGTATACTTCTGTCTTATCAGCACATACAATAGCCAATCAAGAAAAGCAGAGTATTCTGCAATCATTGGTCAAAAGACAAGTTCTCTATGATGACTCCATATCCATAGACAGTGTCATTGCGTGGAGCGAGCAACTTCTTCCCACCCAACAATCAAATGAAGATAGAACAACGTATTTTCTATTACAACTTCAATTGGCCAATGCCTATACATTGCGCGGCGATATCAGCTTAGCGACGAACCGGGCACAACTTATGTACGAAGAAGCTAAAGCAACAGACTACCAATTTGGTATGGTAGTGGCCAACCAAGCCATCGGAGACGCCTATAATACAATAGCCAACATGGGGGATAAAGCCCTGGAATCATACCAGGATGCTTTGACTGAACTATCCAACATTTCAGACCAGCATCCATATAGGGCACAGCTTCTTTTAAAAATGTCCAACGTTCTGCAACGGAAAGGACGTCTGGAAGAAGCGGAAAAAATCCTGGAAGAGCTGGAGAAAATATTATATCAGGAGCCTGACTACCCGACAGACTTCTTTTTCTGCATCGAAAAGACGAATTTTGCCATTTCCCATGGACACCTCTCACAAGACTATCTTGATGAAGCAAACATCTGGCTCCACAAAATGGACTCCATTTACCAACTGCACCCAGAGAAGTTCTATCGGTTTCACTTGGATTATACCACTGCCGCCTACTATAGAGCCATGGGAAATTGGGACAAACAATACTGGAAACAAGCTCTGGACATCTACTCCAAATTGCAAGCAGAATACTCCGGTAATAAGCGCTCCACGTATTACCGCTGGACTTCGCTGGAAAAAATCTATCTCTGTAAAATACAAGGCATGGCCATGGAAGCCTGCCGAATCTACCAGGAATTGTATCCTCCTATAGATACACTCGCTTCACAAAGCTATATCCGGCAAATCAATACGATAAAGGCAAAATACCAGGTAGATAAGGCAGAGACGGCCAGCAATAACGAATACAATAAAATCATAACCAGCATATTGGTAGGAACGATGGCATTAGTAACGTTATTTGTTCTACTTGCCATCCTACTCAAAAGGCAACGGGAAAAGGTGAAACTCTCCACCCAAAAACTGGCAACATCACGGATAAATGCCGAAAATGCCATGCGTGCAAAAAGCGTGTTCCTCTCGAACATGAGCCATGAAATCCGTACCCCACTCAATGCATTATCGGGCTTTTCATCCCTATTGACGGAAGAGGGACTGGACGATGAGACACGCCGTCAGTGCAATGAAGTTATCCAACAGAACTCAGAACTATTGCTGAAGCTTATTAACGACGTGATAGATCTATCGAGTCTTGAATTCGGCAAACTGCAATTCTGTATTGCACAACATGATGCCGTAAGCATCTGCAGAAACGTGATAGATACCGTGAACAAAGTGAAACAGACACAAGCTGAACTTACATTCACCACCGAGCTGGAAGAAATGCCCATCGAGACTGACGACTCACGCCTGCAGCAAGTCCTGATTAACCTACTGATAAATGCTACCAAATTTACCCCACAAGGCAGCATTGTCCTAAAGCTGGAAAAAGAAACGGACGACACCGTACTATTCACCGTAACAGATACCGGTTGCGGCATTCCCAAAGACAAGCAAGCCAACATTTTCCAACGTTTTGAAAAGCTGAATGAGAATGCTCAAGGCAGTGGGTTGGGGCTCTCCATATGCCAACTTATCATAGAGCATATCGGCGGACAAATATGGATTGATTCAGAGTATGCCGAAGGCTCACGCTTCTGCTTCACCCACCCCATAAGCCAGACAGGCAGAAAGGAGAATAAGAAATGAAACAGATATTTACATTGCTCATTGCCTTATGCTGGCTGTTACCGTCCGCACACGCAGATGTGCGACGGACAGAAGCCAAGGATAGCCTGCTACGTATATATCTTGCCTCCCCAGCCGATACCACCAGATTGGAAACCCTATATCAGATAGCACTGCTTGACCAACTGTCACCGACATTCATCTATTACGAGAACAAATTACTGGAAGAGGCCATCGCCCAGAAAAATATACTTTACCAGAGTGCGGCCATATATGCGCACATTATTTATTACTACAACCTACTGGACCAAAAACATGCAGAACAATGGCTGAAGAGGCTCGAACAGTTGTCTGAAGAGCACAACTACTACCGTCATTACTTCAGAGGCAAAAAGATGATGATAGAATTCTATGTCATCAGCCAGAAGATTGAATTAGCCCTCAAACAAGCACAAGACATGTACGACAAGGCTCAAAGTCTTGGCAACCATGACGGTATGCGCGAAGCATGCCTATGCCTGATGACTGGATATTTCAATACCTTACGTTACAAAGAAGGAATCACCTACCTAAACAAGGCTTTTGAACTGACAAGTCCGGATTCCTCCCTTGCCACTCAGATTGATTTATTGACAAAAGCGGTACTGGCTTACTCATATCTGCATGACAATGACAACATGTTCCGGTATCTGGAGGAACTCAACAATGCAAAAAACAGATTGCAGGAAGAAGGCACCACCGTACTGACAAACGGCTATACCAATTTGTATCTGCTCATAGATTTACAATACGCCCTTTACTATACCCGCCTTCAACGTCCTGCGGAAGCATGGGAATATTTGCAGAAAGCAGAGCGGCATCTCAGTACATCTTCATTTCTTCCTTATCGGTTGATACGTTTGGCAGCATATGCCGAATATTACCAACTGACAAAAGAATACGACAAAGCTTTGGTTTATTTAGAAGACGCCATTGAACTTGTAACCCCTATTTCACTGGATGATGCCATGATTTATGGACTTCAGAAAGCGGATATATTAGTAAAGATGGGGTTTCCGGACGACGCACTTCCTGTCTATAAACAAATAACCAAGGCAAAAGATTCGTTATATACAGTATTCTCCACCTCACAGATAGAACAGATACAAAGCCTATATAATATGGACCAACTGCTTTTCCAAAAAGAACAGCGGCAAGCCACTTTTCACCGTATCTGTCTCGTTACCTCCATCATCATCATTATAGCCTTGTTACTTTTCAACCTACATATGTATAGAAGCAGGAAGCGGCTGCAACAAGATGAGAAGGAAATGCGTAAATTGGCAATTATTGCCGAAGAAGCCAACGAAATAAAAAGCCGTTTCCTTGCCAATATGAGTTATAATATCCGTATCCCACTGAACAATGTAGTCGGTTTCTCCCAACTGCTTTCCACCGACAACGAGCTGGATGAAGAAGAGCGAAAAGAGTATTCCTGTATTATCCAAGCCAATTCGGGTGAGCTTATCCAACTGGTAAACGACGTATTGGACCTCTCACGCCTGGAAGCGAATATGATGAAATTTCAATTGCAGGATTGTAATGTAAAAGAATGGTGCAACGAACTAGATTGTCTAATACAAATGCGCAGTGAAGGCCGTATCCTCCTGGAACTACAAGTGGAGGTAGGAGATGTACGTATCCATACCGACGTCAACCGCCTTACACAAATAGTGACAAGTATGCTGCTTTATCCGAACGACTGCAAAGAAACACGCAAAGTCAGCATGTTCTTGGTCAACCATCCGGACAAACACATCATCGCATGCCGGATAGAGAACAGTCCTATAGCCGATTCCAGGTTTGCCTCTCAAAAAGTATCAGTGCAACAGAAAATCAACCAGTTGTTCTTTGAACATTTCAAAGGTACCTATCAAACCGAGAATGTCGAAGAAGGAGAAATCGCAGTGATTACTTTTACCTATCCGACTCTTTCTTAAAAGTTGAAAATCGGCTTAAGCTCCAGCTAAAGCCAATAGTATCAGAGCAATTCGTTTACGAAATTCAAAAACGAACATTTTTCAGTCTCTGCGGTATGCTGTGTCGCTTTCTCGACTCCTTATTTAGACGACATACAAATTATACGTTTTTAATCAAGATTGATAGCAAGTAATAAAGAAAACCACTATTTTTGCCAAACGAATTAGTACTAATAATAATTTAAATCTAAAAGAAAATGGCTTACGTAATTAGTGACGATTGTATTGCTTGCGGAACTTGTATCGACGAGTGTCCGGTTGGCGCTATCTCTGAAGGTGATATCTATCATATCGACCCTGAGACTTGCACAGAGTGTGGTACTTGTGCAGATGTTTGTCCTTCTGAAGCAATTCATCCGGGAGAATAATACAATCCCAGTATCAAAAACAAAAGCGTGGGTAGATAAACTGCCTGCGCTTTTTTATATCCCCCACGTGAAATTCAGTACCTTCACCCCCCTCATTGTTATTTTCTATATACGGATAATACGTTAGTTCACAGACATGAACACTTTGTTCCATAAGTATAAAACAAAGTGTTCATATAGTAGAAAACAAAATGTTCGTATAATATAAAACAAAGTGTTTATACTGTATGGAACAGAGTGTTCGCTATAATGAAACAAAGTGTTCGTCATAACAAAACAAAGTGTTCGTCATAACAAAACGAACAGTCCGCTTTGATGAAACGAACTGTTCGTGACAGCATGACAGATGTCTTGCTAAAATAAGTTTGTAGAAGAAGTTAGAATCACTTCAGATTAGCCAGTGCTTCTTTTATACGACGGATAGCTTCAACTATATTTTCATCGCTGGTTGCATAACTCATACGAATGCATTCGGGAGCTCCGAAAGAAGCACCACCTACGCAAGCCACATGAGCCACTTCCAACAGATACATGGCCAAATCATCTGAATCATTGATTTTACGTTCTCCGGCAGATTTACCGAAGAATGAATCGCATTTAGGGAACAGATAGAAAGCACCTTCCGGTACATTCACCTCGAAACCCGGAACTTCCTTGGCCAACTTTACAATCAAATCACGACGACGCTCGAAAGCCTTGCGCATTTCCTCCACCGGAACTTGTGTACCCGTATAAGCAGCCTCAGCAGCCTTCTGAGATACAGAACAAGGACCGGAA
Source organism: Bacteroides sp. RTP31139st1_H2_RTP31139_211217 (assembly GCF_040227615.1). Taxonomy (NCBI): domain Bacteria; kingdom Pseudomonadati; phylum Bacteroidota; class Bacteroidia; order Bacteroidales; family Bacteroidaceae; genus Bacteroides; species Bacteroides sp. RTP31139st1_H2_RTP31139_211217. The sequence goes on from NZ_JBCNZM010000099.1 coordinate 16,630, forward strand.
GTATACTGTCCCTGCAATTTATTGCAAGCCTTCACAAGCCATTCCGGACCTGCAATGAAACCGATACGCCAACCAGTCATTGCATATGCTTTGGAAACACCATTCACAATGACCGTACGCTCTTTCATTTCGGGGAATTGTGCTATGCTCTGATGCTTGCCGATATAGTTGATATGTTCGTAAATCTCATCGGCAATCACAACAACCTGCGGATACTTTGCCAATACTGCGGCCAGGCCTGCCAACTCCTCCTTGCTGTACACCGAACCCGTAGGGTTAGAGGGAGAGCAAAGAATC
>NZ_JBCNZM010000100.1:0-15108 GCF_040227615.1 Bacteroides sp. RTP31139st1_H2_RTP31139_211217
GGTGAAGACTTGCGACTCGTATTTCCCGGTATGTCCGTTGCCGGCCATTTCCCTGCGGAGCATATCCGTGGAAGCGATGCGTAGCCATTCAGACGGGATTTTCCCGAAGTGCATCGTGATCTGCGTGGCGTTGACCATCAGCTTGTCGCCGACACGCCGGAACGTGACGGGGAACCCTTCCTCGAAGTGCATGACGATGTCGTCCTGCGGGACGGCGTGCAGCTCCCCGGCTTCCAGTTCCAGAAGCTTGTTGCCCCACACTTCCAATTCATCAAGCAGGTCACGGGGTATAATAGTCTCCTTGCGTACCAGTTGTAAAAGCCGACGCATATCGATGGGACGGAAACCCCACTGTTCCCTGCCGTTTTTCCGGAAACTGATTTTCAATGCCGTCGGGCAAACACGGGCGATGGCGCCGTTTTCAAGCAGTTCGTCCCGCTTGAGTATATCGCATATATCCACGGCGCAGATATGGAGCTGGCCGTTATGGTTCCGGGAAACCCTTATGTTCCAGTCCCGGAACGGAACATTCCTATTTTCCCTCATAGGTATTTCCTCCTTTCTTTTGGTTATCAGACTTACGTTTGTTTTCAAGCAAGGCTCTCTTATGTGCCATCTTGCGCACCGGATAGTACGTGCGTTTCTCGCCGCAAAGGGCGTCATAATCTTTCAGCATCAGTGTGCCGAGGTCGGCCAGCTCGATTTCCACATCCGGATGCAGATGCCTGAAATAGAGTCCGCCGCTGCATACATACTTGCCCGTGCAACAGAATGAGATAGCCTGCAAGTTGCCTTTTGTCAATTCCGCCGCGCTGTGCAGCGAGCGCGTGACCGCTACAAGAACCTGTGCCCCGTTGAAGATGAGCACCATCTTGGGTCGTTTAAATGTGCTGCGTCTCATGTTGTTCTAAAATTTGCGTTAATTCCTCCTTTGTAAATCTAAGACCGGCAGCCTGTACCAGCCAAGTGTCTGAAACCGTAAATCCACCGGACAGCAGTTCGTCCACGCGCTCCAGAAGGTAGACACCGAACGCGGGATCGATGTAAACGACAAATAATAGAGCCAGACATTCATCAATTAACAGGTGTCCCGACGCCTCGTCACGGATGATCATCTTTTCCCTGTCTATTCCGTAGGCGTCTGCCAACGCCGTTGCCCAGTGATGGAAAGCGACACGGAAATCACGGACATTATGCCGGCGTGCATCTCCTTTGGCCTGGATGAAGCGTGTCGCGTCGAAATAGACCGGTCCGTCTTCCCGTAACGTTCCGAAAAGCAGATCGGGGAACTCCCTGTACCGGATTATCCGGCAGGGAATCTTTTCTTCTTTCATGTTCTCTTTTTCATTGTTCTTGGATTTGTATCTAACGTGGTGCAAAGATATATCTTTTTAATATGAAATACACTATAAATATATACATAAATTACACTTTTAATAAATTGTTAATTACTGATAATAAGATATTTACAACGCAAATAAAACCGAAATATCTATATATTTAAGTTGCATATTTCGGTTTGTAAATCAAGCATTAAGAGTCCCGTTCTCCATATATTCTTTTAGCCGTAAAAACCTCTCTTGAGGATTGTCTCTACTCTTTGAACAAGAAACAAAAAAATTATGGCTACATCGGACAAATCATTTAACGGGGAACTCTTGGAGAGTATTTTTAAGACCTCCAAAAAGACAATTCAGGAGTATGTTCGCGAAATCGAGCGCAACAACCGCTACCGTTCATGTCGTCAGGATACCGGTTCGGGATATATTCTCGATGACCGCGCCCGGCTCATTGACCTGTATGAAGCCTGCCTGCAACAGGACGCTCATATACGTTCCGTTGTCGAGACACTGGAAAGCCAGATTCTCGGCGACCGCTATATGCTTGCCCGTGTAAACGAAAAGGGAAAATACATCAAGGACGTGGCGAACTCCCTGAAGATACAGGGTTCGCAGTTCGACAAGATAATCAAGGGCATAGTGGAATCCAAACTCTACGGGTACACCCTGCTTGAAATCATGCCGCATACTGACCCCAGAACGGGCAGGCTGGCGGAAGTCAACATCATCGAACGGCGTAATGTGTTACCGGACCAGAAAACGGTACTGAAGCGGCAGGGACTGTGGGAGCCGCATTGGGATTTACATGACCCGGCATATTACCGTTGTTATGTACTGGTAAACTCCGGCGACTTGGGACTTTTTTCCGCCACGACCCCTTTGATACTGGCCAAGAAATTCACGGTGGCCAACTATGTGAACTTTTCCCATACTTACGGACAGCCGATTATCCACGGAAAGACGGTCAGCGAGAGCAACGCCGACCGCAAGAGGCTGGCTAACGAGATAGCCAACGCGGCACAGAACAAGGTGGTGGTTACCGGCATTGAGGACGAGGTCGATATCAAGACATTCACCATGTCCAACTCGGAAAAGATATATACCGGGCTTATCGAGTTTGTGAACAAGGAAGTTGCCAACCTCGTGCTCGGCTCCGAGTCGATGGCCGGAGGGATGCAGTCGTACGTGGGTTCCACGAAAGCACACCAGGACATTTTCCGCGACCGTATCGAAGTCTACCGTCGGTATATCGAAAACATCATGAACGAGGAGATAATCCCCCGCCTGGTGGCTATCGGGTATATCCCCGGAGGATTGGAGTTCCGGTATTCGAACCGGATAGAGATGAGCAACGAGGACCGCATCAAGCTCTATTCGCTGATCACGGACAAATATGAAGTGGCGGCCGATGAGATCGAGAAAGAGTTCGGTATCAATGTGGGCCGGCAGCTCAATGTTATCCCGGGATTAGGTTTCGGAGCCGAAGGCGGCTCATCCGGTCTCAGCCACAACGACCGGGGCATCATGTCGGACGAGGAGTATTTCCGGCGTTACGGACGCCCCCGGGGGGCGAAGGTCGGAAATTTTCTGCGGGGAGCGGAATAGAAGCCCGTCTTCCGCTCCCGGACAACGCTCCGTTCAGAGCTGTCAGGGCATCTGCAACCACGGAATCCGATACGGAAAAGGAGTATCGTGTCATTTTCGATGCATTCCGCAGGCTGATCCTCTATTGGGAGAACAGCGCGGAACGTCTCGACATTATAGAGGACATCATCACCCTGCGTGCCTCTTTCCTCATAGACCGTGCGCTGACAGGTCTGCGAATCGACATGGACCGGGCATTGGAGATACTGAAAAATCACAACTCCTTTACAACAGAGAGGGAACGGCAGCAGCGTGACATCCTGATTGCAGCCATAGACAACCTGGTGGATTTTGCCGCGGCAGAGGAGTATTCCATGCTCGGGGAACTGCCCGAGACAGCGGATGAACAGGACATGGAAGCACACGAAAAGATATGCCGCAGGTATAACCTCGTTCATGCGGAGGAAGAGAACAACCAGGTATTCTTCGCGGCCTCGATGGCCGCATGGTGGATGGCGGTGGATATGGATACCGTGCTTACCTACATGACACAAGGCGATGAACGGGTACGTGCCTGGCATCTTTCATTGGAAGGGATTTCCTTCCGCAAATCCGAGTTTCCTCCGGAACTGATACCGCCGATCGAATGGGGATGCCGCTGCTTTCTGGTCGCGGAGGGGTTCGCCGCTGTCCGGGCGGCTTTGCCGGATAAGGGAGACTATCTGGAAAAGGTGGATCCGGTCTTCCGGGAGAGCCTGGCAACCGGCGGGCGTATCTTTTCCGATGCGCACCGCTATTTCTCCGTCCCGCTTCCGGGTTACATGAATGATATTGTGAAACGCATTAAAGGAAAGTTCGCCTATGCCCAAGATAACGCTTGATGAGTTTTGCAGCCACTGGGTAAGCAGGACCAGTACGCGCGTCATGGCCAGCCGGCTAGAGTTCAACGTATTCGACTTCGCAACTGCTGCCGGTGACTATACCAGGCAGCAGTTCCTGTCCTCATTCGCTTCGGGGGGATTCAACGGTAGCAAATGGGCGCCTCGTACCTCCAAATGGGGAAAGAGGTTCACCCATCCTCTCATGAACGATACGGGGACTCTGGCCCGGAGCATACAGTCGGAAGCCGGCCGGACAGACATAGTGGGACGGCGTTCGGACCGTACGCGCATCTTCCGGAAAGGCGCCAGGTATTGCATGTGGACTACGGAAAAGAGCTTTCCAGTCAAGGGCAAGCGGGGACGCAGCAAGGAGCGTTACGGGCATTATGCCGCCATACACAATACCGATCCGAAGTTCGGGCTGTACACGGTAAACCAGTATTCCACGCGCCGTCCCGTACACCGGCAGTTCATCGGATTCTCACCGAAAACGGACGACTATATCGCCGTCCATTTCATAGATATGATTTTTAAAGGATTTCCACACCAGCCGCTATGATAAAAGACAAACACCCCGCACCACAGCCCGCACAACCGTCGGCACCGGCGGAGAGCCTGCCTGAAGAAGTTTCCGCGAACCCTTTCGTGGAGATATACCGGGCCGTTAAGCGGGCTGTCCTGACCCTGCGGGAGAATCCGGACGACCCGTTGTCGCCGCCCCTGTTCAAAACCGTCGCTATCGACAACGGCCAGTTCGCCCGCATTGTTCGTGACGATAACACGGAGTATGAGACTGTGTTCCCTGCCGTGTTCATCCACTTTATCAACGTGAGGTACCTGGTACAGCAACAGCGTATCGGTGAGGGACGCGCCACCATGCGCGTGCGGTTTATCCTGAATACGCTCAACAATGCGGACGAAGACAAGGAATGCGAGGCGTTTCTGGTCTTCCAGCGGCTCAATGTAGCCATACAGGATGCCAAGAACCATGAGCCGGCGCTGAGCGAGCGGTGCAACCTGACCTATTTCGACATGCCGCTTTCAACCAATATGTTGCAGGCGTACTGGATAGACTACGAGGTATGGTTCAGGGAATCTTCCGCGTGGAAATACAGGGACTGGGTAAAAAGGTATGTGGTCATGCCCCCGTTCACCCAACACAGCGATGCGCCGCAACATGACAGCGGCGGACACGGCTTCCATCCGCGTCCGGAACATGACGAAGTATCTGGTTTTTCGGATACCGGATCGAAAAATTGAAATCCATGCAGGAGATTTATCCGCACTGCGTATAAACAGACATGAATCAGCAGATAATACAAGACTCATGATACATTTTCTGTACTTGCTGAATTTAGAATGTTCAGCATGCCGGTCTTGATACAAATAGTTGCAACCGGTCTGTAATTTGAACAATCTATTATACTGTAAAGATAATCGCATTTCCATAAATGGATGGATTCTCATATTTCCACTTCCATAAATAGCAGTGCAAAACCTTTTCTTTTCCCACCGCCTACTCTTGTTCAAATAACCCTTGCATATGGATATGAACACACTTCAATATGTCGTCGGAGAGGCGAAGGCAGGCCAGCCGGCTGTTATCCGTTTCTTCGGTCGCGTGACGGAAGAGACGACCTCACGTTTCAATGACGAGTTCGACTTTTTGGAAAATATCATCCGTCCCTCCTGTATCCGTGTGTTGATCAACTCGGAGGGCGGCAGTGTCCTTTACGGCATGTCCACCTATTCCACCATCGCCAATGCCACGGTGGATACGGAATGTATCATCGAAGGGGTCGCGGCATCGATGGCCTCCATCATCTGGGCGGCGGGCAAGCGTTCTCTCATGCGTGATTATGCCATACTGATGATTCATAACCCGATGTTGCCGGACGATGACGGAGGGGAACCGTCGGACATGGTAACGGCTTTTACCAAACAGATCGAGACGATTTACCGGAAACGGTTCGGCCTGAAAGCGGAGCATGTGCGGGCCATCATGGACGGACAGGCAGGAAAGGACGGGACCTATTTCGACGCACAGGCTGCCGTCAAGGCCGGCATCATACCTGCGGAGCATGTCATCCATACCTCGAAGCAGCTTTGCCGTAAAGTGCATGACGAGATAGAAGGATTGACCGATACGGCCGCCATCCAGGAACTGATGAGCCGTGTCAGCGCGGGAAATAAACCTTTCAAAGGCATTGAACCTACTCTTACAGAAACGGAAAACGATATGGCAAACGAAAACAAGACACAAGGCTTTGAGTACGGGGCGATTGCAGCCTCGCTGGGCATGAAGGACGGTGAGGTCAAGGACGTGATGGCACGTATCTCTGAACTGGCCGCGATGGAACCCAAATACAGAGAAATACAGAAATCACTGAGCGACGCGCAGACCGTCATCGCCGGAAAAGACGCCTCCATCCGGAACTTGCAGACAGACCTGGCCGCAGCGACGGCACGCCTTTCCGCCTACGAGCAGAAAGAGAAGGACGAGCAGGCTTCCCGTATCGAGACATTGGTGGAGAATGCCATTGCAGAAGGCAAGATTGACCGTGAGGCGAAAACGCAGTGGGTGGAGATGGCCGGTTCCAACTTCGAGTTGGCGGAAAGCACGCTGGCTTCCATTCCCGCGCGGGAGAAAATCTCGAAGGAAATCGCCGATGACCCTGCCAACATCCAGGCCACGGCGGAAGCGACAAAGACCGCCGAACAGCTGATGGCCGAGAAGGTGGCGGAAGTGGTCGGTGCGGATTTCAAGTTCCGAAAGCTCTGACAGACTATCCGCGGGCGTCCGCCCGATTTTAACTGACATGCCGGAGACCGCAGTGTCTCGCGCGGAAACAGCAGGTATCCGCCAGTCGGCCGAGTTTCATTCTTCAACGGAAAACTTAAAACGACAATGGCTGATACAGTAAACTTTCTTCAAAACGGGTATAGCGGCGAAGTACTTGAGGACTTGCTGACCTATACCGTGCAGGGCAATGATACAGTCCGCGAGGGACTGATTCATATCAAGACGGGCATCCAGCACCGCTATACGCTTCCTGCCATCAAGCTGGGCAACATTATCCAGGACAACGTGCCGACCCCACAACCCATCCACGGAGCCAAGGGCGATGACGGCACGAACGAGTACCAGTTCACCGAACGCCATCTTGAGCCGTCCGATTTTATGGTCTATCTCGAGTTTAACCCGAGGGACTACGAGAAGTACTGGCGTTTCGCGCAGCCGGAAGGCAATCTCGTGTTCCGCGAGCTCGACCCGAAAATCCAGGCGACGATGCTCCGTCTCCTTATGGACAAGAAAAACGAGTATATCGGAAACGCCATCTGGACTTCCGCCCGCGGAGGAGAGACGGTGGCCAAGATTACCGCACCGGAAGGCTGCACGAAAATCGGAGCCAACAAGGAGAAATATTTTGACGGGGTCATCAAACGGATCCTCGACAATGTGAACTCCTCCGATGCCGAGGTGGTTGCCGGAGGGCAGTGCATCATTTCGGGAACGACCGAGCTGACGGACGGGGCCGCGGTGGAGGCGGCGCTCTATGCGATGTGGAGGAAATGTCCGAAGCAGATCCGAAAGAAGACATCTCTGACCTTTGTGGTCGGATGGGACGCCTGGGACGCGTATGACCAATATATCTCGGACAAGCAGGTCAAGTATTCCGAGAATACCGAGGTCAACCGCTATCGCTTCAAGGGCAAGCGCATCGTCCCGGTCGTGGGAATCCCCGAACACACGATGGTGCTCGGCGAGTTCTCCACCGGCATGGACTCCAACCTGTGGATGGGGGTGGATTACGCGAACGACACGGACATCCTGAAAATCGACCGTCTGCAGGCCAACTCCGAGCTGTTCTTTTTCCAGATGCGCATGAAAATGGACGTGAACATCGTCCGCCCGGCGGAGATCGTGGTCCATACCGCCTACAAGAAGAGCGAATAACACACCTTTCTTCATTCTCAATATCCACCCGGGGAGCGGAGGCAAGGCCCCGTTCCCCATTTTCATTCTACTGTTATGGCAAAGAAAATCAACACGGAGGAAACTCCGCAGACAGACAACAATAATATTCCTGCACCGGAGGCTCAGGCGGTGCCCGTTCCGGAAACGGCATCGGAAAACCTCGGGACAGGCGGCGAGACTGAAGACAGGCTGCCGGCCAAGACCGCGGGGAAAGGGAATGCAGGGTCGGAGGAGACGACAGAGCCTCACATCCTGTCCCTGTTGAAAAAGTTCCCGGCATATCCGTCGCTGTACATCGACACGCACGGAGGAACCTATGCGCCGGACACGGCGGCCGCCATCAGGGGCAAGGCCGTACTCTACAGGAATCCTTTCTACAACGAACTTAAAAAGAAATCATAATGGCACTCGGTAATGTATTTATCAAGGATGTGGACGGCAATATTCCTTACGATACCGGCTCGTCGGGCGAGAAGGTGACGGGACTGCTGTTCGACGTGTCCCTCCAGCCGACGCTTTTCACGGAGGGGTATGGTAAAACCAATGAGACCAGGCTCAAGCCTGGCGATGTCTGCTACATCACCTCGTTCAAGTCCGCCGTGAACGACTTCGGTATCATCGAACGTGTGGAGGCAACCGACGAGGAGGAGATGAATGTCAATTTCCTGCACGGCATCCCGGCATACCATATCCGTGAATTTTTCCGCATGTCCGGCAATCCGGGCGGTTCAGGAAAACTCTACGTGATGTTCGCGGACTGTTCGGCGAACTGGGATGCGCTGGAAATCATGCAGCGTGCTGCCGGGGGTATGATCAACCAGATAGGCATATGGACGGAACAGCCGCTGTGGAAAGCGAACGGCGCATCGGAACAATACAACCTCAATCTGGTAAAGGGGCTCAACGACGTGGCCGTGGGGCTTGCGGAGCAGAACCAGCCGCTCTCGCTCATCCTTTCCGCCAATCCTTCCAATACGGGGGCGGATACGACTGAGGGGCGTCAGATTGACCTGAATAAAATACCTTCATGCATCTGTGAATCAAGCCGTATCAGCTGTATATTCGGCCAGGCGCATCACGAAAAGATCTCCACGATGCAGATGTGCAACAGGAACCATACGCCCGTGGGATTTTTGGGAGCGGTTATGGGAGCCATAGCAAAGGCCAACGTGCACGAATCCATCGCATGGGTCAAGCAGTTCAATCTCTTCGCGGACGATTTCCAGGAAATAGAGTTGGGGTTCGGGGACATCAACCTCGACGAGGCAGAGGAGAACTTCCTCAGCCTGAACCGGTACGAGTCACTCTCCCCGTCACTGCTGGACGAACTCGACGATAAGGGGTATATTTTTCCCATCAAGTATGCCGGCCGCGAGAACGGGATCTACATCTCGAAAGACCAGACATGCTCACATGGGGATTTCCGTACCATTGCCCGGAACCGCACCATCAACAAGAGCCGCCGTGCCGTGCGTGCAGCCCTGCTGCCGTATGTGAACTCACCGCTGATGGTCAATCCTTCAACCGGGTTCCTCGCCCCGTCGAAGATTACAGCTTTCAAGACACTCATCGGGGATATACTGGCCAAGATGCAGGCGGCGCAGGAAATTTCAGGATACGCCGTCACTATCGACCCGAACCAGAACGTGTTGGTGGACGACACGCTGCGCATCTCCTATGTCCTTGTCCCGGTGGGCGTGGCCGTGAAGATTTATGTAGAGGAAGGACTGTCATTAACCGCAAATAAGACATAGCATATGGCAATAATCAACAATGTAGCATACTCGTGGTCGATGATAACCCTGTCATCGACCGCCCTGGGAATCGATGAAGGTTCCACGACCCTTGAAGGCGTGTCGGCCATCAAATGGTCGAAGAAGCGCAAGGTCGAAAGTAACTACGGCATGGGAGGACGGCCGGTGTCGAGGGGGTTCGGGAACATTACCTATACGGCGAGCATCACGATGGACTATGCCACGCAACAGCTGTTGCGTTCGGTGTACGGCTCGCTGCTCGAAATCGGCGAGTTCGACCTGATTATCAGCTTTGCCAACCCGATGGCCGGCGAGGACTGGACAACGACGACCGTAACGCTCAAAGGTTGCATCTTCACGGAGGATTGTCTCGAGTCACAGCAGGATGATACCAATATCACCCATGAATTCGATCTCAACCCGTTCGATATCCAAATCGGCTCGGGTGATACAATCTAAGCTGTCATGGATGTAACTTTCGAGGGGAAATCTTCTACCGGAAAGAACGAATGGCTCACGCCTCCCTGCCTGCTTCGGAGGCTGGGGCCGTTCGATTTGGATCCGTGTTCGCCCGTAAACCGCCCATGGGATACGGCGCGACATCACTATACCATTGAGGATGACGGCCTGCAACAACCCTGGTTCGGACGTGTGTTCTGCAATCCTCCCTATGACACTGCACTGATTGTCCGGTTTATCCGCAGGTGTGTCGAACACAGGAATGCCGTCGCGCTCACTTTTGCCCGCACGGACACGCGCCTGTTCCACGAACTGATATTCCCAAACGCCGATTCAATACTCTTTATCAAGGGACGGCTCAGTTTTTACCATGTTACGGGGGAACAGGGTGGTACGGCCGGAGCGCCGTCATGCCTGATCGCCTTCAACAAAGAAAATACCGCGGTTCTGGAAACATGCGGTATCGACGGGAAGTTGGTGAAGCCACGACTTCAATAGTCAACCATAAATTTGTTACATAATAACCCGTCTGTTTGCCGGATATTGACCTTGGCTGACAGACGGGATTTATGTATGGCAGACTTAAATCGAAATATGCGCTTCCTTATCGAATGACGTATGCTCGTTACTGAACACATAGCCCAACTGGTTGCATATGCACCGGGTGTTTCCGATGACCTTATTGATATTGCGGTGCGAGTGGCCATATATCCAGTATTCAATCGGGCTGTCTGCAATGAAACCGCCAAGCTCCACGGTAAATGCCCCATTGAGCGGACTGCCCTTGAACTCCGGCGCCATCAGTTCGAATGACGGTACATGATGAGTGGCGACAATGAGATGTCTGGCAGTACTTTGTTTTACGCTCTGTTCCAGAAAACGGAAACAGCGCGAATGTTCGTCATTGAACCTTGTCCAGTCCAGCGGTTCGCTGCCGTAACGCATCCTGCGGAAATCTGTGATGGCTGCCTCAGTTTCATAGGCATCCTGCAACAGGATATGTGACCACAGTGTGGTAGCGATCAATTCTATATCGTTACCCAATGGGATAACGGCATTATAGTGGCAGGTGATGTTTTCCCTGATTTTGAGCGACCAGCCGTTATACAGCTTGTCTATGTCGAACATCTTGTAAAACTCGTGGTTTCCGGGAACCACGATGACCCGGCTGTAATTTCCGGAAGCCCAGTCCCAGAACGGATGTCTGGAGTAGTTCTCATCTCCGATATATCCTATATCTCCGGCAAGGACAAGCACTTCTCCGGCAACAGCCAGCGGGTTGTGCTTCAAAAAACTGCTGTTCTCCCGAAACTCGAGATGCAGGTCGGATGCGTATTGGATTCTCATTGTTGTGTTATGAAATTGGCTTCAAGTTGTTCCAATAACTGTTCTCCGGAAATGCTTTTAAGTCCTGCCGATTTGAAAAAATCAGAGTTTGGCACTTCTTCTTTGACAGCCAGGCAAAACCTGTCAACATCTTGTTTAAGCGAATCAGGAACTTCGTAGGTGTCGGCAGGAGCAAGCATGGCAACCAGCCGGAATACATCTTTCTTGTGCTTGACGATATGTTTGCTGTCCACTTGTTCTCCATTGTTTTTCCGCTCGGTCATTTCTAAATAGGCCCTGCATTTCAGACAGATAAGACTTTCAATGTTCGCAATATGTACGCCCTCCTCCAACGTGCTGTGTTCAATGGTATAATTATAATAGTCATCATCCATCAAAATGGCTGACAGACTTGACAGGTCATCATCAACCGGAATGGGGGTAATGTGGGCATCGTCCGGGAATTTGACAACCCCGATATTTCGTGAAAAGAGTTCTATCTGATACGGGAAATCCGGATTTCCCGGTTCCTTGAACCTGTAATATTCATGCCTGCATTCCCCGTTCCCGGTTCCCTTATTCCTTTGTCTGTACCCTGCGGTTTTTACAAACTCCCAGAATTTTGCAGCAAAATCCGAAGACAGCGCCTCCACAATCAGTATAATGTCTATGTCCTTGGTCGCCCTTGGAGTTTGTGCATATATTTCTTCATGCATTTCACAGGCAGTACCACCTATGATGACATAGTTTCCTTCATATCCGGTGAAAAACTCCCTGAATTTATCAATTCCTCTTACCATATCATATTATTTATCATAGTTTCCAATTCTATTTGAATGCGTTCATCATCCATATCCTTCATGGCCAGAAATAAAGACAATTTGTCTACAATGCCGTTTTTTGAGAAAAAACATGGATTGTAACGCCATATCTCTATGCGGGTCTCGCCATATTCCTTGTCTGTCCGGATTTGCAACCGTCGAGCTTCTTCTTTTGCAATGGCATAAGTGTCATTTTTTTCCTTGTTCAGCATTGAATATTCCGACAAGGCATTTACTCCACTAATACAAAATACTTCATCAGGCAGACTATCGGTATATACAATCCGCTCGATGGGGTTCGCCAGGAACGGCAACATCCTGTCCCATAATTCACGCTTTTTGAACTGAAATATCATACTCTTTGTCTTGCCGCCGGATAAAGCGATAACTTCTTTATCTTTCAGCCATCTGACCGCCCGGTTTACATTGGCATACGACACGTTGAAAAGATCTGCAATATCATAAGTTCCTTTCCCTTCGAGAGACTTTACTTCAAGATGATAAAGGATTATGCATTGGGCAATTGCAGGAATCTGCGTTTCTTCACCGCCCCCGATATTATTTTTATGCGGTTTCAAATCTATCAACAAATCCGGTATGAACATTTGCTTTTGCGGTATGATGAAATTTACACGATGTCTGACAAGACGCCGTACATTATAGGCCGCCACTGTACGCAATACAAATATTACCGGGCATTGGGCTTTTCGCTCAACCAGTTCTTTTTGTTTCCGCATCTGCCCCGGAGTATATGCAGAACTGTCTGCACTATACAGAAGAACTACGTCATGCCCCAACAAGTTAGCCGTACAAAATGTATAACCGGCAGTAATATTGGCTGGGAATGTATGCAAGACATCCTTTTCGACCGGCCTGATGTCCGCCCTCAAATCAAGCAATTCAGCGATGTACCGGCTTGTCACATCTATAAAATCATCTATTTTGCACATAATCATTTATGTTTGAGAATATGCAAAATTAACGATTATATACTATATATCAAAGAAATATATGAAATATATTCAGCGAAATTTCCTTTAAAGACTGATCTGGGAATATCAGGAGCAAAGAAGTTTTTTGTATAACATATGGATTACAAGTGAATAAGAACCGTGTCTTCAACCTTTCCACGATTCTTTGTCCTACTCTTTCGGTGAATCAAAACAAATTCGATATGGACGAAAAAATGCTTTCATTGGAACAGGAGATCAAGATCAAGGAAAAAGCCCTCAAACTGAAAGAGGAGAAGAAACTCCGCAAGATTTGTCCGATGGTCGTTTTCGGAGACACCGCAAACGGCGAGAAAGAGATTTATGTGGCCTACATGTCCGAACCGAGCTTTCCGCAGTTCAGCAAATTCATGGCCGCTTCCAAAAAGGACGAGGTAATCGCCATGCGCACGTTGGCCCGCGACTGCTTCGTGGACGGAGATAAGGAACTCGTGGACGACGAGTCGCTCTTCCTGTTCGGTCTGATGGGACAGCTTTCCGAGCTGATCACCACCCGCCAGAGTGTCCTGGTAAACTTATAAGCCGGTGGGTAGTGACCGACGAGCAGCGCATCCGCCAGCGGATGATCTATGTCCGCCACTACTTTCCCGGCGTCAACCTCGACACGATTTCCGACGAGGAGTTCGCGATGCTTTCCGAAGAGGCGTTGTGGCTGCACGAGCAGATGCTCATCAGCCGTATGCCCGTTCCGATGTCATTGCCGGAGAGGACTCCTTGACCTGCCGCCGTAAGCTTCCGGTTTGCGGCGGCCTTCGTTTCATAATCTCCGCCCTTGCGGAAAGACTATTCTTTTAACGCAGTACCCATTACCATGGCTCAGGAACAGAACTATCAGGTCAACTACTCCATCAACGTGGATGCCTCTCAGGGCACCAAGCAGGTTATCGCCTTCGGTGAGGCGGTAGGCAAGCTGGTACAGGCGAAAGCGTCCCTGACTCCGGCCGTCACGAACATCAAGAATATGATGGACGAGATAGACCGCGTGTTCCGCACCAAGAACGGCAAGAAACGTAATTTCGATTACCGCCTGACCATCGATACGAAAAAAAGCGAAGAGAAGCTGGAACGTATCAAGGGGTTACTCACGGATATTTCCACGCTTTCCAAAGGCATCAGCCTGACCATCAATGCCGGTCAGGCTTTGGACAGCAAGAAAATCAAGGCCAACGCCAAAAGCCTTTACGAGAAAAAGGCTGCCGAGATGCGCAAAGCGGAGATCGAAAAGAATGCCGCCTCGTCCGTTGGCACGATGGCAGACGCGCAGAAACGCATTACCAAAGCCATCGGGAAAATCAACTCCGCCCTGGTTTCCATGGAACGTGACCGGGAACTGCAAATCAAGACCGGGACGGCGGAAAACAGGTTGCAGCAGATACTTTCCCTATTGGGTCGTATCAAAAGTGCTTCTGTCATTTCTTTCAACATGCAGGGAGGCATACCATCCGAAGGACTCACACCTTCCGTTCCGGTGCCATATGCTCCGCAGGCCTTCGTAATGCCCGAAAAGGCCCGGCAAAAACTGATGGAACGGCTTTATGCAGGACAGCAGCTGCATCGCCAGAAACTGGTCCACGCGGAGGAGCTCTTTACCGCAGACCAGCGCCGTAAGGCGGCTCTGGCAGAAACCGCCGCGGCGGAAAAGCGGCGTGCCGATGAAGCGCGGGCTAAAGAACGGGAGTGCAAGAATGCCGCCCGTGCTGCGGAGAAAATACGCCGGCAGGCAGAACAGGCACGCCGTAAGGCAGAAACGGAACGTATAAAGGCCGAGCAGGCTGCAAGACGGCAGGAACAGCGCAATGCGATGCAGTCCGTCAGGCTCATGCAGCGGGAACATACTGCAGCCGGTACGCTCTACCGCAGTAAACGCCGTGCCGCCATCAACCGTATCCAGTATTCGAAAGCGCCGTCACTCAGGAACCTCCCGTTCGCTTCGATGCTCAATGCCTATATGGGT
>NZ_JBCNZM010000100.1:15118-16801 GCF_040227615.1 Bacteroides sp. RTP31139st1_H2_RTP31139_211217
GGTTACAGCCTGATCCGTTCGGAACTGACGAAGGCCATCGACTATTCCAACATCATGGAATCGGCACATTCCATCCTCCGTGTGGCGGACAGCGACCTCAAGACATTCGAGACCCGTTTTGACAGTATGGCCCGTCATGTCCGTAAAATCGGCATCGACACGAAATACACAGCCGTGGAGATTGCCGGTGCCGTCAAATACCTGTCGATGGCGGGCATGAATATCGAGACAATCAACAAGTCCATCCGCCCGATCACGAACCTGGCACTTATCGGTGACAACGACGTGTCGTATATCGCCGACCTGGCCACGAACATCATGGCCGGTTATGATATCCATAACGACAGCATGGACAGCGTGGCGGACATTATCTCCTCCACCATTTCCCGCTCGAATGTGAATATCGTGGAGATGGCGGAGTCATACAAGATGGCTGCCGGTTACCTGCGTATGGCGGGCGTGGACTTCACGGAAAGCAGTGCCGCCATCGGTCTTTTGGGCAATATGGGTCTGAAGGGAACGCTGGCGGGAACCTCGTTGCGTGCTCTTTCCACACGTTTTGCCAAACCTACCAAGGAGGCACAGGAAGTTCTGGACCGCCTGGGCATCCGGTTCACGGAAATGCGCGACATCGAGGGGGTGCAGGTCGAGAAACTCCGTCCTATAGCGGACATTTTCGAGGAATTGAACAAGAAGGGCGCGTCGATGGCGGATGTCCAGGCAATCTTCGGGAAAATTGGCGGTAACGCGGCGATGATGTTCCTGAAGAACTACGACAAACTACGAGAACTGACTTCATATAACCGGGGGTCCCAGGGCGTTTCCTCAGAACTGGCATTGGTAAAGCAGAATACGACCAAGGGATTGTGGGCGCAGGTGACCTCCCAGCTGACCGAAGGGTTCATGCAGGCATACGAGGTGTTGGAACCCTCTATCCGCACTGTGCTCCGCACTTTTCTGGCAAAGTTCAAGGCTCCGGAATTTACCCGTGGCCTGGTGTCCATCGGGAATGCCTTGTTGGACATCTTCACCGTGATCGGCAATATCGGCGCATGGGTGACCCGCAATTTCCATTGGATAGAACCGCTTGTCTTTACAGGCGTTGTCGCGACCCGGCTGTTCAAGGTGGCGGGAGCCCTGACGAATATCGGCATCGCCATGGGGTTTATCGGCAAACAGTCTGCGGCCACGACATCAATCAGTGCCGTGCAGGGGCTGCTGGGGGCGGGTGGTATCGGTAAGGTTTCGTTTGCCCAGAAGCGGGCCATCGTGTCGGCCATGCAGTCCGCAGGCGTGGCGGGACGGGGAGCGATGAACCGCGCCTTGATGGCCGGGGGCGGTGTCATCGGAGCCAAAGGAGTCCTGCAGTCGCTGTTTGCCACACAGGTGGCTACCGGCAGCGGACTGACCGGTGCTGCCGCCTCGTTGAGTGCCATCAGTACAGGCGCGGTTGCCGCCACGGCAGGTATAGCCGCATTGGTCGGGACTTTGGGATGGGTGGCTTACAAGACCTGGAAGATAAAGGAGGCGAAGGATGCCGTACTGGAAGAGATCGAATCGAACCGCAAGTACCGTTATCCGTCCATAGAGGCACTTTACTCCTCCCTGAGCGAGACCTATAACATGGCTGTCAAGACAAAGCGTGCCGTGGACGAGGTCGTTGCCGGCAAAAGTATCGAAGAG
>NZ_JBCNZM010000101.1:0-16778 GCF_040227615.1 Bacteroides sp. RTP31139st1_H2_RTP31139_211217
TCTTCACCGCCGGCATGGTGGCCAACCGCAACCTCAACCAGGAGGGCATGATACCCGAATATATCCACTACGTGGGCAACATACTGATTGACACCATCCGTTTCAACCGCCACCGCCTGGTGCAGCCCATGTGGTTCTCCAGCCTCGGCCTGCGGAAAGGGAACTACCTGCTGCTCACCCTCAACCGCCGCGACCTGCTGGAGAAGAAAGCCGTACTGCACTCCCTGCTCCAGACCGTCATCGAGAAGGCCGGCGGCATGCCTATCGTCGCCCCGCTACACCCCTACGTGCAAAAGGCGGTGAAGTCGCTGGAAGTGAATGCTCCCAACCTGCACATCCTGCCTCCGCAGAGTTACCTGCACTTCGGATTCCTCATCAACCAGGCACGGGGCATCGTCACCGACTCGGGAAACATCGCCGAAGAAGCTACCTTCCTCGACGTCCCCTGCATCACCCTCAATACCTATGCCGAGCATCCCGAAACCTGGCGCATCGGTACCAACGAGCTGGTAGGCGAAAATTCCTTCGCTCTCTCCGCCTCGCTCGACAAGCTGCTGCACGGAGAATGGAAGCACACCACCCTGCCCGACCGCTGGGACGGACGAACGGCGGAACGCATCGTACAGACACTACTGAACGGCAACAATTCATAATCCTCCATAAACTCTATCCCAAGCTTGCAAACGTCTATCCCAAACCTACGGACGCTTATCCCAAGCTTGGGTCTTTCTATCCCAAGGCTTGGGATAGAACTTTATCCATACGTTGTGCAACTTTATCCTTTATATCCGGCAACTTTTCTATAAGGCTTCTGTACGTTTTTTATCTGTATCCGGTAAACAAGACATACGACTTTCACGTTCATTTAACCATATCTCCCGTTTCTTTAGTCTATATTTGCTTCTTGATTAACCTTAATTTGTTAACTTTGCGCCCGAATTATCTGTAACTTATGAAGCAAAGATATACAATTTACGCCCTTTTCCTGCTGTCACTGTTCGTCTCCATCAGCGCATCCGCCCAGATAAAGGGTGTCATCACAGACTCCCTCACGAACGAACCGCTGATGTACATCACCGTACAGTATGAAGGGAAAGGTGTAGGCGGCATCTCCAACGCAAACGGTGAATACCAGGTGGAAACCCGCAAAGGCTGGGATGAGCTGACGTTCTCCGCCGTAGGCTATATCACCAAGAAAGTAAAACTGAAACCCGGCACCCGGGTGCTGAACGTCAAACTGCAATCGGATGACATCATGCTCTCCGAGGTCGTGGTGAAGCCCCAAAAGGAGAAATATTCCCGCAAGAACAACCCCGCCGTGGAGTTCATGAAGAAGGTCATCGAGAACAAGAAGGCGCTGAAACTGGAAGAGAACGACTACTACCAGTACCAGAAGTACGAAAAGATGAAGATGTCGCTCAACGACGTCACCCCTGACAAAATGGAAAAAGGCATCTACAAGAAATTCTCCTTCTTCAAAGACCAGGTGGAGGTATCACCCAAGACCAACAAAATGATTCTACCCATCTCCATCAAGGAGACGGCCAGCAAGACCATTTTCCGTAAAAGCCCCAAAAGCGAAAAGACCATCATCGAAGGTATGAACTCCACCGGTATCGAAGAGTTCTTCAACACCGGAGACATGCTGGGGACCATCCTTACGGACGTATTTTCCGACATCAACATCTATGACGACGACATCCGCCTGCTGCAACGCCGCTTCGTCAGCCCCATCGGCCGCGGAGCCATCAGCTTCTACAAATACTACTTGATGGACACGCTCATGGTGGATAGGCAGGAGTGCGTGCACCTCACCTTCGTTCCCCAGAACCCACAGGACTTCGGTTTCACGGGGCACCTCTACGTGGTGAAGGACTCCACCTATGCCGTGAAGAAATGTACCATGAACCTGCCCAAGAAGACGGGTGTCAACTTCGTGGAAAACCTCGACATCGTGCAGCAGTTCGAACAACTGCCCGACGGAAACTGGGTGCTGACCGATGACGACATGACCGTGGAACTGCACTTTGTGAAAGGCATCCAAGGCCTGGAAGTGCAACGGACCACCAAATACAGCGACTATCAGTTCACGGAGATAGAACCCCGCCTCTTCCGCCTGAAAGGAAATGTCATCAAGGAGGCGAACATGCTTGCCAAGAGCGACGAGTATTGGGCGAAAGTGCGCCAAGTGCCCCTCACCAAGAAGGAGAGCACGATGGACGTATTCATGAACCGCATCGAACAGATTCCCGGCTTCAAGTACGTCATCTTCGGGGCGAAAGCCTTGATTGAGAACTTCGTGGAGACGGGCAGCAAGAACCATCCCAGCAAGTTCGACTTCGGCCCTATCAATACAATGATAACCAGCAACTACGTCAACGGCACGCGCTTCCGTCTGAGCGGCATGACGACCGGTAACCTCGACCCGCATTGGAGCCTAAGCGGTTACGGTGCCTACGGAACCAAGGACAAGAAATGGTTCTACTCCGGGCAGGTGGCCTATTCCTTCAACAAACGAGAATACGTATTGTGGGAGTTCCCGAAGCACTACATCGCCTTCAAGTACACCTACGACGTGATGTCTCCCATGGACAAGTACCTCGCCACGGACAAGGACAACTTGTTTGTCGGTTGGAAATGGACTACGGTAGACCAAATGTCCTACATGCGCGACGCCACGCTGACCTACGAGCTGGAGACCAATACCGGCTTCTCCGTACAGGCCATGGCACGCCACCGCAACGACCAGCCTGCGGGGCAACTGCAATACTGGAAGAACAACGGAGAAACACCCGGACAGTGGGATGAAAAGAATACGCTGGTGCACGACATCACCACTACCGAGCTGGGTGTGACCCTGCGTTACGCTCCTGGTGAAACCTTCGTCAACACCAAACAGCGCCGCGTGCCCGTATCGTTGGATGCGCCCACCTTCACCCTCTCCCACACCGCCGGATTCAAGGGCGTGCTGGGTGGAGAGTACAACTTCAACTTGACGGAAGCCAGCATCCGGAAGCGCTTCTGGCTCGGCTCGTGGGGCAAGCTGGACGTAACGGCACGTGCCGGTGCGCAATGGAACACCGTTCCCTTCCCCCTGCTGAACCTACCGATGGCGAACCTCTCGTACATTACGCAGAACAACGAGTCCTTCAACCTCATCAACAACATGGAGTTCCTGAACGACCGTTACGCCTCCCTCAACCTAAGCTACGACATGAACGGAAAACTCTTCAACCGCATCCCGCTCATCAAGAAGCTGAAGTGGCGCGAGATGTTCCGCATCCGTGGTCTGTGGGGCACGCTGACGGACAAGAACAACCCATACAAGAGCAACAATCCCGACTTGTTCCTCTTCCCCATGCGCGACGGTGTACCCACCAGCCACGTCATGGGCAAGACTCCCTATGTGGAAGCCAGTGTAGGTATCTACAATATCTTCAAGCTGCTCCACATAGAATATGTACGCCGACTGACCTATACGGATATACCGGGAGTGAAGAAGGGCGGTATACGCTTCATGATATTAATGATTTTTTAAGAGTTACATACTATGCAACCATTAGCAGAACGGCTTAGACCAAGAACATTAGATGAATATATCGGTCAGAAACATTTAGTGGGACCGGGTGCAGTGCTGCGTAAGATGATTGATGCAGGACGTATCTCTTCGTTTATCTTATGGGGCCCTCCGGGAGTGGGAAAGACAACCCTGGCACAGATTATCGCCAACAAGCTGGAAACCCCTTTCTATACACTTAGTGCCGTGACCAGCGGTGTGAAGGATGTACGCGACGTGATAGAGCGTGCCAAGAGCAACCGCTTCTTCTCGCAAGCCAGTCCCATCCTCTTCATCGACGAGATACACCGTTTCAGCAAGTCGCAGCAAGACTCGCTGTTGGGAGCCGTGGAGCAAGGCACCGTGACGCTGATAGGCGCCACCACGGAGAACCCTTCGTTCGAGGTCATCCGCCCGCTACTATCCCGCTGCCAGCTCTATACCCTGAAGTCACTGGAGAAGGACGACCTGCTGGAACTGCTGCAACGCGCCATCACCACGGACACCGTGCTGAAGGAACGGAAAATAGAACTGAAAGAAACCACTGCCATGCTCCGCTTCAGCGGAGGAGACGCCCGCAAGCTGCTCAACATCCTCGAACTGGTGATAGATTCCGAAGCCACCGACCCTGTCCTCATCACGGATGACATGGTGACCGAACGCCTTCAACAGAACCCTCTTGCTTACGATAAGGATGGCGAGATGCACTACGACATCATCTCCGCCTTCATCAAATCCATTCGCGGCAGCGACCCGGATGGCGCCATTTACTGGCTGGCACGCATGGTAGAAGGCGGTGAAGACCCTGCCTTCATAGCTCGCCGCCTCGTCATCTCCGCTTCCGAAGACATCGGACTGGCCAACCCCAACGCGCTGCTGCTTGCCAACGCCTGCTTCGACACGTTGATGAAAGTGGGATGGCCCGAAGGACGTATCCCCCTGGCAGAAGCCACCATATACCTTGCCACCAGCCCCAAGAGTAATTCAGCCTATATGGCCATCAACAATGCCCTGGAACTGGTACGCGAAACGGGCAACCTCCCCGTCCCCCTGCACCTGCGCAATGCGCCCACCAAGCTGATGAAGCAGTTGGGCTACGGCGAGAAGTACAAGTACGCCCACGACTACCCCGGCAACTTCGTCAAGCAGCAATTCCTGCCCGACGAATTGAAAGACCGCCGTATCTGGGAGCCACAACTCAACCCTGCCGAGCAGAAGCACAAGGAACGGATGCAGCAACTCTGGGGAGAGGAAAAGAAATGGTAAACTATCAATTAAAATTAAAAATTAAAAGTTAGAGATTAAAAGTCGGATACAGAAAATCCCCACAACAAATAACTTATAACTCATAACTCCATGAATATAGTAGTATTAGACGGCTATGCCGCCAACCCCGGTGACCTTTGCTGGGACGAATTGCAAGCCTTGGGCGAGTGCACCATCTACGACCGCACCGCCCCTGCGGAAGTATTGGAACGCGCCGCTGGTGCAGAAATCCTGCTGACCAACAAAACCGTGCTCACCGCCGAGCACATGGCGGCACTGCCCGAACTGAAATACATCGGTGTGCTGGCTACCGGATACAACATCGTAGACACCGCCGCTGCCAAAGAACGCGGCATCATTGTCACCAATATTCCCGCCTACAGCACCGACTCCGTTGCCCAGATGGTCTTTGCCCATATTCTGAACATCACCCAGCAAGTGCAACACCACTCTGAAGAGGTGCACCGGGGCCGCTGGACAGCAAGCAAGGACTTCTGCTTCTGGGACACGCCTCTCATCGAACTGCGCGAAAAGAAGCTTGGAATCGTAGGCCTGGGCCACACCGGCTTCACCACCGCCCGCATCGCCATCGGCTTCGGTATGAAGGTATGTGCCTACACCTCCAAGACCAACTTCCAGCTTCCTCCCGAAATCCGCAAGATGGAGCTGGACGAGTTGTTCCGCGAATGTGACATCATCAGTCTGCACTGTCCCCTCACCGACTCCACCCGCGAGATGGTGAATGCAGAACGGCTTCGGTTGATGAAGCCCACCGCCATTCTCATCAATACCGGACGCGGCCCGCTCATCAACGAACAAGACCTTGCCGACGCACTTAACAACGGTACCATCTATGCCGCCGGCGTAGACGTACTCTCGCAAGAACCTCCCCGTGCCGACAATCCGTTGCTCTCCGCCCGCAACTGCTACATCACTCCGCACATTGCCTGGGCAAGCACCGCCGCGCGCGAACGCCTCATGCAGATTATGCTCGAGAACATCAAGGCCTACCAAGACGGCAAGCCGGTGAACGTAGTGAATAAATAAGCAAACAACATGGGAAAGTCCGCCGTAAAAGGTCTGTTCTACATCTGTCTGATAGCAGCGACATTCGTCTTGGCCACCATCACCATAATGGCAGCCTTCTCAGGAAATGTAGCTCCGGTCGATTCCGTCATCATGCCATTACTGGGGCTGGCAGTGCCCGTACTCCTGATTGTCAATCTGATAACGGCACTCTGCTGGGCATTGGCCCGTAAGCGCTGGGCACTGGTTCCGCTGGTGGCATTCTTCTGCAACTGGGGATATCTGACGTCTGTCTTCCAGCTCCACCTGCCGAAAGACAAAACCCCGGCAGGCAAGTATCTGAAGATAGCCACCTACAACATACACAACTTCGGAGGTGAGATTACCGGTTATTCCTGCAAGGAGATAGCCCGGTACATGCAGCAGGAAGGCGTGGATGTGCTGTGCTTCCAGGAGTTCGGAGACAACAGCGACTTCCCCACAGACAGCATACGGCGCGTACTCTCGCATTGGTCACACGCGCTCATCCCTTCTGAAGACTCCGTCAAGGGCGTACTGCCTATCGCCGTATTCAGCCGCTATCCATTGGCGAACCACCGTTTCATCACTTACCAGCACAGCTCCAACTGTAGCATGATGTGCGATGTAGTGATGGGTACGGATACCATACGTCTGATAAACAACCACCTGCAGACCACCAGCGTTAGCCAGAAGCGCAGGAAGTGGGAACGCGAGCTGGCCACCGACGACACCCGCCGCGAAGTCCAGGCAGCCAAAGATGCCGCAGGCACCCTGCACGAAAACTTCATGAAGCGGGCCACGCAGACTTACGTCATCAGCCACTACGCTAAGACCAGCCCCTATCCCGTGCTGCTATGCGGCGACTTCAACTCAATACCTTCCTCCTACACCTACCATCATTTGAGGAAAACCCTCAAAGACGGATTCCGCACTGCCGGAAACGGATACATGTACACCTACCGCTATGCCAAACGCATGTTGCGTATTGATTACATCTTCCACTCCCCTAGCTTGAAGGGTATCGAATACTACTCTCCGGACCTGGATTTGTGCAGCGACCACAATCCAGTGATTATGGAGGTTGAAATACAATAAAGTAAAGAAAGCCAAAAATAATAAGGGCTGTCCCGGAAATCCCGGAACAGCCCTTGCCTTATCATATTCTGCCATTCAACGGAGGTTATCTGCACCCGATTAGTTGAACACGTAACGGATACCGACTTGCAACTTCCAGCATTCGCTGTAGTTCTGATAGGTGTCGTAAGTCTTGGTAGGATATTCACCGTTCACCTTATACATGGAGAATACCGGAGTCAGGTCAGTGGCGCTCTTCACCCCTTCATACTTCAGGATTCGGTTGCTGTTGGAAACGGTATTGGTCTTGGAGATACCCCATTTGGAGTTGATGAGGTTACCCACGTTCATGATGTCAAAACTCAACTGGAAGCAATGCTTGGTCTTGCCAATCTTGAATTCGAAATCCTCCAGCAGACGGAAGTCAAAGCGGTGCACCCACGGAGCGCGGGCAGCATAAGCCTCGGCATACTGTCCTTTGTGATTCTTCAAGTACGAATCCTGCTCTACGAATTTCCAGAAGGCAACGCGGTCTTCCTCTGTCTTGAAGTTGATTTCACTATCGTCCTTCGGAATGTACATCAAGTCGTTGTTGATACCATCGCCGTTCATGTCGTTGGTGTAGCAGAAGCTGTAACCGCCGGAAGAATAGCCGGAATAGAACAGATTCAGGTGTGTGCCGCGAAGCAGGCCTTTGTGTCTGAAGGGGATGTAGTAGCCCACAGAAGCAATCACCTTATCGGGAACCACATACTGTGACCGTTGTGCATCCACATAATTGGAACCATCAATCGTGTTCAATCCCTGCCAAGTGGAGATAGGGTCGCTGCCCGGAAGACCGGAAACTTCTTTGGACTCCGTGTGCGTATAGGCCAGCATCAGCATCAAGTCATCCACCGGCTGGGCATTCACCGTGATGTTTGCCGTATAGCCGTAGCCTTTGGATGTATTGTCGAGTACCACGGCATTCTTGCCATTGTAATGCACGAAGTCGCCTGCATATTTCACATTCTTGTCGGGGTTGTCATAAAGAGAATAAGAGTACACCATGCGGTTATCCGCACCATTGAAACGTTGCATACCCGTATGCAACAGTTCCGTAGTTGTCACGTCTTTTCCATCAGCGCCCTTGACGGTGGTCAGCTTATTGTACTTCCATTCGTCGGGGTTCTTGATATTGATGTTGTTGATGGTAACGGCATTCACATTCTTCGTGAACATGAACTCTCCCGTCACGGTCAAGGGGAAAGATACGGGTACCTGATAGTCCACCGCGATAGACGACTTCCACACCTGCGGCATCTTGAAGTCCTGAGCCACACCGGAAATCTTGCTTCCCGCCACGTGTTTCTCAATCGTGGTGGGGAGGTTGAACTTGTCGATTATCTGGTTCATGTCCGTAATCATGCCGCCTGCCAACTGGTCCAGACGGGAATCATGGCCCACCACCTTTCCATTGTCATATTGGGTCTTAAAGGTAACGGAGTTCTGTACCATAGAAGCATTGGTCGGCATATTGGTGAAGAAAACCAACGGCAGACGTCCGGTAAACACACCCGTACCTCCACGTACTTTCAGCGACTTGTCCTTGAACACGTCCCAAACGAAACCTATACGGGGAGAAATCTGCCATCTGGAATCCGGCCACTTGCCAGTGTCGATGTGCTGCCCGTCGAAGTCAAGCTCATAGATGGCATCGTTTCTCTGGAGGTCGTCGTTGTCGAACATCAAGTTGTCGAAACGGATACCGTAGGTCAGTTTCAGACTGTTGCCGAGGTTCCATTCATCCTGGGCATAGAAACCAAGCTGGTTGAAGGTAACCTGAGCATTGGGGTTGGCCACACCGTTGAAGCCATAAGTCAAAGCGAATGATTCGGGAGCTGCGCCACTCAGGAAATCTTCCAGACTGTTATAGCGGTAATATCCCGTACCGTTACGCATATAGGCGTTGTTGGCAAACTGGTGCTCATAGCTAAGACCTGCCGTCAGCTTGTGGTTACCGGTGAAGAAGGTGAAGTTATCGGTAATGTTCGTAATCTTGTTCTTCACACCGTTGTTGTAGGTGAACAACTCGTAACCGGCGCTCATGTACGGTTCCAGAATCTGGTTTCCATTCTCGTCCTTGCCTGCCATGATGTCGATGAAGGGGAAAGGAGAAGAATTGGTGCCGCGCATGTCCTCTATATTGGTGTAGGTGAACAGCAACTGATTGGAAATCTTATCGGTGAAGCGGCTGTTCAAATCTGTCGCCCAAGACTGCACCTTGTTGTCCATGGAATACATGCTGTTGGCAAACGCCATAGACTGCGTACCTACGCGATAAGTATTGTTCAAGCGATATCCCGTATCGGAAGAGTTACCGTTCGGGGCATTCCAAGCCGTATTCTTCGTATTGTTGTAGCGGAGGCTCAAGCGATGGCGGTCCGTGATGTTCCAGTCGATGCGGGCCAGAATCTTGGTGTTCTCCTCGTCAGCAGGAAAACTTGTGTAAGAGCCTGCGTCGTAGCCGTACTTGTCCTTCAGATGGTTGTACACCTTCTCCATATCCGACTTCAGCGTACGGGACACCATACCTTTTGCCTCTTCACCGTCCTCACGCGCGCGATACTTTATAACCTCTCCCGGAGTCTTCTCCTTTTCGTAGTTTACGAAGAAGAACAGTTTGTTCTTGATGATAGGACCGCCCAGCGTGAAGCCGTAGGTAGTCTTGGACTCGTCGGAACGTGCTCCCAGGTCCTCGCCGTTGATGCGGTTACCGCGCATGTCCTGGTTGCGGTAATAGGTATAGGCAGTACCTCTGAACGTGTTCGTACCACTCTTGGTAATGGCGTTGATGCCGCCGCCTATGAAGTTCGTCTGGCGCACGTCGAAGGGAGCCACCACTACCTGCACCTCTTCGATGGCATCCATGGAGATGGGGTTGCCGCCGCCGGGGAGGTTGGAACTAAGTCCGAAGTTATTGTTGAAGTTGGCACCGTCGATAGTGAAGTTCGTGGAACGTCCGTCACCGCCGGCAAAACTCATGCCGTTGGCATAGGGAGAAAGGCGGGCAATGTCACTGATGCTGCGGTTCACGGTGGGAAGCTGCGTTATCTGTGCAGAAGAGATGTTGGTAGTGGCACCCGTCTTTTCAGCAGTGAACTTGGTCTTGGCAGCCGTCACAATCACTTCGTTCAGCAACTCGGAAGATTCACTCATCTCTACGTTCAGGTTGTATACCTCACCCAGCTGAAGGGTGATGTCCTTATAAATAACCGTCTGATAGCCGATATAGGAAATCTCCACCCGGTAGGGACCACCAGTGCGCATACCCTGGATAGAATAGCGTCCATCGACGTTGGTCACGGTTCCGTAGCGCGAACCGGAAGGCTGATGAACAGCCTGTACAGTGGCGCCGATAATGGGCTCATTACTTGCATCCGTCACCTTACCTGCCATAGAGGCGGTGGTGACCTGCGCATTTACACCTACGGCAGCCAGTAGCAGTAACGCTGTCAGTGCAATTCTTACTCTCTTTAACATAATGTCTTTTAAATTAGTTCCTAAAACGTTATATTTCTTAAAACACTGGCAAAGATACGCAAAATTATATATAAGAACATTACAATATGATTACATTTTTTTAAGGATTTATTCAATACAAGGCAGCACCACCGTGAAACGGCTTCCACGAGCTTCCTCGGAGCGGAGTTCGATGCGTCCTCCCATCTTTTCGACGATGAGCACACAGATGGACAAGCCTAGCCCGACGCCTTGGGAAAACTCGCTACGCTTGTAGAAACGCTCAAAAATCATCTTCTGCTCGCTGTGCGGAATGCCTATGCCGGTATCTTCCACATAAAGATGTACCTCGCTCATGCCGGACGGACAACAATACCCCAGCTGGATGCTGCCTTCTTTCGTAAACTTGTTGGCATTGTTCAGGAAGTTGGTGAGTACCTGTGTCAGTCGCATGGGATCTACATTCACCTGCACATCTTCGGGAGGGAAATCCTTGAGGAACTGCAACGGCGGCTGGATAAGCAGGCTATGCGTCTGATAGACGTCATCGAGCAGCTGGCGCACACTCTCCCGCTGAAAGATGAACGAGAGGTTACCCGACTCGATGCGCGACAGTTCCAGCACATCGCCCACCAGTTTCAGCAGCAGTTTGGTATTGGTGTTGATAATGTCCACAAACTCCTGCCGCTCTTCGTCGGAGAACTCCGGCTCGTTAGCCAGCATGTCCGAGAAGCCGACAATGGCATTGAGCGGAGTGCGTATTTCGTGACTCATGTTATTGAGGAACGACTGTTTCAGTTCGGCTTGCTCCGCAAGCTCGCGGGATTCTATCAGCTCCTGCTCGTGGTCTTTCAGTTCCTGGATGTTCTGCAGCAGTCCGGCTATGATGGGTGCGTGTCCGGGGGTGTGGATGGTATTGTAGCTGAACTCCCACCACTGGAACTCGCCGGTGAAGTTACAGCGGTACTGTCCCTTGTGGTGCGTACGTTCGTGCCTTGACGCTATGTTCTTGCGGAAAACGGGTAAGTCGCCGGGATGGATGTAGGGAGTGATTTCATTGAGCAGAAGACGACCGGAGCGGTGGTGAATAAGCTCGCAGAACTGCGAGTCGCAGGACACGGAATCTCCCTCCAGTCGCCAGGCGTAGGTAGAATTTCCTTCGATGGCCAGGCAGAGGGTCTCATGCTCGTAGAGGAGGTTTCGCAGTGCCTCACGCTTGCGCCTGCGTTCGTGCAGTAGGCTGAAAGAGAGCAAGACTATCACCGTCAGCACGAAGACAGCGCCCAGAATGGAGCCTACGAGTATATGGTAACGATAGCGCTCCGAGAAAGGGATGTACATCACGGTGTACTCCACCGGAATGCTCTCGAGCGGGATGCCATACTTCTGCAGCACATGCCAGTTCAGCACGTACTGCTTGGCGCATTCCGTCACCTGCTGCCGGGGCATCCGCCCTTCGAGGCGTTCCTTGATACCGGTCGCCATGTATCTTATCTGGCTTTCCAGTGGAGTGAAATATCCTCCCAGCAAGTAGTCGGCAAAGCCGAAGCCCTCGTTGATGGTCTGAAACGTGGGATTGTCGAAGAGCATGCCCACACGCTTGGTGGTATAGTCTCGCTTGGTGTAGAGCAGCAACGTATTGTCGCCGCGTCCCAGCCACATCAGATGGCGTATCGCTATGGAGTCGCTCGTCATGCGCACAATCTTCGTGGTGTCCAGCAACACGTCTATGTTCTGCCGTTTCAGTATAGGGCTGATAGTCTCCCTCTCGCGCACACGGTGATAGGAGGAACCGGCAAAGTAAGCACCCTCGGTAGAGGTCACGATGGCGAACCCCTGCCCACGACACTGCTCATTCAACGCATGCCATATCTTGCGGTCCAGAAACACTTGTCCGTTCATCAGGCAGATGCGCGACTTTCCCATGATACTCTCTATCATGCGTATGGTACGCAAGTAATCGGGCGTGTCGGCATAGCCCGTGATGTTGGGGTATTGCAGGAGCAGAGATATGTTGGGATAGTTCACACCGCTGAACACAACGGGTATTTCATGCGCCAACGGGTGTCTGCATGCCATCAGCGCATAGGCAGCCTGGTCGTCGAGCACGGCTATCAACTCGGCTCCCCAGGCAGAGAGGTCGTCCACGAAACCGGCCATACGGAGGTTTT
This sequence comes from Bacteroides sp. RTP31139st1_H2_RTP31139_211217, assembly GCF_040227615.1. Classification (NCBI taxonomy): domain Bacteria; kingdom Pseudomonadati; phylum Bacteroidota; class Bacteroidia; order Bacteroidales; family Bacteroidaceae; genus Bacteroides; species Bacteroides sp. RTP31139st1_H2_RTP31139_211217. The sequence continues at coordinate 12,616 of NZ_JBCNZM010000101.1, forward strand.
CTGCCTCCTCCATGTAGCGGTCGCAGTCCAGATAGTATTCGCGTACATCGCAGTCCAAGCCGAGAAGGCTGAACTCTTTTTGCAACAGTTCCAGAGCCTTCGCAGCAGGCGGATAGCCCGGCTCGAAAGAGTGTATCAGCGCAATACGCCGTGTCTCCGCATGGGCAGGGTGTGCACACACGAGGCAGAGAGAAAGAATCAATATGTATCCGGCAACTGCCTTTATGTGCTTCATATCCGGAAGGTCCTTTTCGACTTGTATCAGCAAAGATACGAATGTTTTTTAAGAATAATGGACTATTTCTTCTGTTTCTGTAACAAAGAATACGTTTTCTTAAATCATTGACACATCCCAACTTATCTTTCAGAGGATTTACCGAATATCCCTAAAGAACCGATTCTTCGTCCAGTATTCCAAAGTGGAGATCTATTTGTTCTTAACCTTCGGCAACACCGCATTCAGTACCATATATCCCAACATACCGGCAACAATCGTTCCCAGCAATACACCAAACTTCGCCTGGTTCAGCAGATCCGGATATTCTCCTGCAAAAGAAAGGTTGGCAATAAATAAAGATACCGTAAAGCCAATACCCCCCAACAAGGATACTCCGGCAACACTTCTCCAATTCATTCCCGGAGGCATTGAGGACAAACCACTCTTGACCGCCAGCCAGGTAAACAGAAAAATACCGATAAACTTGCCAAGAAGCAATCCTGCAGCCACCGCTATACTAACAGCTCCAACAACGCCACCGCCTCCACTGAACACCACACCGGCATTGGCAAAGGCAAAGAGCGGCAGTATCACAAAGTTTACCGCACCATGCAAATTGTCTTCCAGGGATTGCAAAGGACTAATTACATGATCAGAAGCGCGCTCCACTTGTTTTAGAGTGGCAATCTGCTCATTGGTCAATATAATATTATCTGATTTGGTAACCGGAAAATCACCGATAATGTCGCGGATGCGTTTAATGTATTTCCCGGCATCCAAACGGGGACGGGCCGGTATTACAAAGGCCAGTATCACTCCGGAAATAGTGCTGTGAATGCCCGACTGAAGGAACAAATACCAAATAATTACCCCGATAAGCAGGAAGAATATCTTCTGTGTCATACCGAATTTCCCCATATAGTAAAGGAAGAAATAAAGGACAGCAGCTACAATAAGATATCCGTATGCCACTTCGGAACTATAGAAAATGGCAATAACCAGAATACCGCCAATATCATCGACCACTGCAAATGCCGTCAGGAAAATTTTCAGACTCAAAGGCACCCGTTTACCCAGCAGACTGAGTACACCCAATGAAAAAGCAATATCCGTAGCCATCGGTATAGCCATACCGCGCGTTTCCGGAGTACCCTGAACGACCAGAAGTGAATAGACAATGACCGGCACCAGCATACCGCCACACGCCGCTACAAAAGGTAAAGAGGCTTTACGAAAGGAAGAAAGTTCACCCACCAGCAGTTCCCGCTTTATCTCCAACCCCACAGCCAGAAAGAAAACAGTCATCAGGCAGTCGTTTATAAACTCAATCATTTTCAACGGATGACCGCCATGGGAGAACAAATTAAAGTCTCCGATGCGCAGATGCAGTTCCTGCAAAAGAAAGCCCTGATACAGCGGAGCCATCGGCGAATTAGCAATAACGGCCGCCAAAATAGCCATCAAAAACAGCAAGATGCTCGCCGCTATATTCAGCGACGAGAAGTTTTTCACAGTACGCAAAATAATCATAAAGAAGTATATTTGATTTAAGATTTCATCCTTTCGACATCAATCCAGCTTCAAGACTGCCAGGAACGCTTTCTGAGGTACCTCCACATTACCAATCTGTTTCATACGCTTCTTACCTCTCTTCTGTTTCTCAAGCAATTTTCGTTTACGGCTCACGTCACCTCCATAACATTTGGCCGTTACGTCCTTACGCACAGCCTTAATCGTTTCCCGGGAAATAATCTTGGCACCGATAGCAGCCTGAATGGCGATATCGAACTGCTGTCTCGGAATCAGGTCTTTCAACTTCTCGCACATCCGGTGTCCCAATTCGTAGGCATTGTCAAAGTGTGTCAAGGTAGAAAGAGCATCCACCGGCTCACCGTTCAGCAAAATATCCAGCTTCACCAGTTTGGAAGGACGAAAACCGTTGGGATGATAGTCAAAAGAGGCATATCCCTTAGAGATACTCTTCAATTTATCATAGAAATCGATAACTATTTCGCCAAGAGGCATGTCATAGTATATTTCTACGCGGTTACCTGAAATATATTCCTGCTTCACCAGCTCGCCACGCTTGCCCAGACAAAGAGTCATGATAGGGCCGATGTAATCAGTGGTGGTAATCACCGAGGCACGGATATAGGGCTCCTCAATACGGTCTATCATAGTAGGGTCGGGCATGCTGCCGGGGTTATGCACTTCAGTCATATTTCCCTGCTTGTCATAGATATTGTAGGAAACGTTGGGCACGGTGGTGATAACGTTCATGTCAAATTCACGGTCAAGGCGCTCCTGCACAATCTCCATATGGAGCAGCCCAAGGAAACCGCAACGGAAACCAAAGCCCAAAGCTAATGAAGACTCAGGCTGGAAAGTCAGCGAAGCATCATTCAACTGCAACTTCTCCAAAGAAGAACGCAAGTCCTCGAAATCTTCTGCCTCGATGGGGTACACACCGGCAAAAACCATCGGCTTCACCTCCTCAAAACCGGCGATGGCCTCTTCGCAAGGACGGGCAATATGCGTAATCGTATCACCTACTTTCACTTCCTTAGAGGTTTTGATACCCGAGATGATATAGCCCACATCCCCCGTACGCAACTCCGGACGTGGCATCATTTCCATTTTGAGCACTCCGATTTCATCCGCATCATATTCCTTGCCTGTATTGAAGAATTTCACTTTATCCCCTTTACGAATCACACCGTTCACTATCTTGAAATATGCAATGATACCACGGAAAGAATTGAAGACAGAATCGAAAATCAACGCCTGCAACGGAGCTTCCTCGTCACCCTCCGGATGAGGGATACGCTCAATGACCGCAGCCAGAATCTCTTCCACTCCCATGCCTGTTTTGCCGGAAGCACGGATAATCTCATCACGCTTGCAGCCCAACAGTTCAACGATTTCGTCCTCCACTTCCTCGGGCATGGCGCTTGCCATGTCACATTTGTTGATGACGGGGATAATCTCCAAATCATGCTCAATCGCCATATAGAGGTTTGAAATGGTCTGCGCCTGCACTCCTTGCGAAGCATCTACAATAAGCAACGCTCCTTCACAAGCGGCGATGGAACGTGACACCTCGTACGAGAAGTCCACGTGTCCCGGAGTGTCTATCAAGTTCAGAATATACTTTTCACCTTTATAGGTATACTCCATTTGTATGGCATGGCTCTTGATGGTGATACCTCTTTCCTTCTCAAGGTCCATGTCATCCAGCATCTGTCCGTTAGTTACTTGTATAGTATTGGTAAATTCCAGCAGACGGTCTGCCAAGGTTGATTTACCGTGGTCGATATGGGCAATAATGCAAAAATTTCGTATATTCTTCATTGTCAATAACTATCTATTAATTGGGTGCGCAAAGATAATGAAAACAGAGCAAATAAAAAAAATGCGTTGATAACATATTCATGTACCAACGCATCTTTTTATAACATTCCAATCAATTCCTCGCTTAGTTCAGCTTTACAAACAATTCGCCTTCCACTTCAGAAGTAGAAACCTTGTCTTCTCTTAACAACCAGCCCAATCCCAGGAAGAAGTCCTTGTCAATCAGTTTAGTTGCTTTCTTGATTTGCTTGTGAGTCAAGCCATCTGTGCCATTCAGTGCAGTCCAAATCTGTCCTGCAACATTACCAGCTTTTTCTTTTAACATTTCTATTTGCTTTTAGTTAAACGTTATCCTCATCTCCAAAGATAGAGATGTCGGTGTTTTTATATCGCTGCAAAGATAGGTATATTTATGTTATACAACACGTTATTAGGCACTTTTTTTCTTACTAAGGGGTGAAAAAGTTCTTTTTTCTTACTTTGAGGACATTTTTTCCAGGTATTCGGTCCAAATTTGGGCAGCTACCTCTACCATCCTGGCACACGGGCGTTTAGCATAATACTGCTCGGTACGGGCTTCCGGAACGGACGAACC
>NZ_JBCNZM010000102.1:0-1802 GCF_040227615.1 Bacteroides sp. RTP31139st1_H2_RTP31139_211217
TTTATTTAATTTTTAACCGACTAGTGACCAAAAAATTTTTAGTGGACACTAGTGATAACATGAATCAAAAGACCGATTTTAACAGCAATGTGGTAGTAGTCCAACCCATCGATAAAGGTATGGTTGACATGCTGAATGCCCAGGATGACCTTTATCATGTAAATCTGCAAGGTCTGGATAAAGGAGAAACCATCAACAGTCTGACTATGATAGATGTAATCAGCCGTGCCTTAAACCCCTATACTCAAAACGATGAGTTCATGAAATTGGCCGAACAACCGGAAATGCGTTTTGTCATTTCCAACACGACGGAAGCAGGTATAGCCTTTGACCCTGCTTGTAAGCTGACAGATACACCGGCGTCTTCTTATCCGGGCAAACTGACACAGCTGTTGTATCACCGCTTCAAGACATTCAACGGCGACAAGAGCAAAGGACTGATTATCTTCCCTTGCGAACTCATCTTCCTGAATGGCCACAAGTTGAAGGAGACAATCTATCAATACATTGAATTATGGCAATTGGGTGATGAGTTCAGAGCTTGGTTTGAGGAAGCCTGCGGTGTGTATGCAACACTGGTGGACCGTATCGTTCCAGGATTCCCCCGCAAAGACATTGCCGCTATAAAAGAAAAGATACAGTACGATGACAATCTGGTAGTGCAGGCTGAAATTTTCCATTTATGGGTCATCGAGGCTCCGCAAGAAGTCGCCGAAGAATTCCCTGCCGACAAAGCCGGACTGAATGTATTGTTTGTTCCTTCTGAAGAACCTTACCACGAAAGAAAAGTAACCTTGCTGAATGGACCTCATACCGTATTGTCTCCAGTAGCCTATCTGTCGGAGGTAAATATTGTACGCGATGCCTGCCAGCATCCTATAATCGGACAATACATCCATAAAGTGATGTTTGACGAGCTGATGGAAACGTTGAACCTGCCGAAAAACGAATTGAAAAAGTTTGCAGAAGATGTATTGGAGCGCTTCAACAATCCGTTTGTTGACCATGCCGTAACCAGTATTATGCTGAACTCTTTCCCTAAATACCAAACCCGTGACCTTCCTGGCCTGAAAACCTACTTGAAACGTAAAGGAGAACTGCCGAAAGGTCTGGTATTGGGACTGGCTGCCATCATCACGTACTACAAAGGAGGTACCCGCGCAGACGGCACAGAAATCATCCCGAATGATGCTCCCGAAATCATGCAGTTATTGAAAGACCTTTGGGCAACGGGGGATACCCGCAAAGTGGCAGAAGGCGTATTGGCAGCCAAAGACCTTATCTGGGGGGAACACGGAGACTTGAATACCGTTCCAGGATTGACAGACATGATTACCTGCTTCTTAAAATCCATCCAAGAAAAAGGCATGCAGGAAACAGTAAAAGGTATTCTTTAATTCCTATGATTTTAAACAAGCAGACCGTACAAAAGGAGTTTTTATACGGTCTGCTTTATTTATACCACATTTGATGGGAAATAATTAAGTCACAGTTTTCTTTTTTGTCTAAAGGCTTTCCTGCTCTGCTGCCCGCAATATAAAAGTAGTGGCACCAATAGTTACAATGGCTCCATCCTCAATGCGAATACGGTCTTTGTCACCCAAAATTTCATTATTAAGGAAAGTTCCCGTCAGGCTGGGAGCATCGCGTAAGGTATAAATCAACACTCCCTGCTTATTACGCTTTACATTAATGATACAGTGACGCCGGTCCATACTCATATCCGAAGTCTCAATCGGCACATCGATAACATTCCCCACGCAACGCCGGCCTATGATATTGTCACCGTCTTGCAATGGAAG
>NZ_JBCNZM010000102.1:1812-15847 GCF_040227615.1 Bacteroides sp. RTP31139st1_H2_RTP31139_211217
GATGTGTATAAGAGACAGGGAAGTACCTGCTTAAAACCAAACACGTTCTCAATGACCGTGATGCTGCCAAAAGCCTCTTTAAACTCCGCTTCATCCGGACGTTCTTCCTTTTGAGGGGCTTTCATCTTTGATTTACCTAAACGGATACTGAACTGCTTCTTACACTGGTCACATACAAAGACCAGTGATTGGCCTTCGGTATACTTGGTTTCATCGAATGTTAAGTAATTCTCACATTTGGGACAACGGATACGCTTCATGATAGTTAAAAATTAAAGAATTAAAAAATAAAGCAAGGGTAGATTACTTTCTACTTCTTTAATACCCAAGCGTTCTTATACGTTTCATTCTGGCGAACTCTGTTCAATGCCTGATATGCTTCTGTTTCTGTGCCACAAGACTCAATGCTGACACGCATTTTACCATCTCCAACAATTGCTTTTGCATGAGGGTAACCTTTTTCAATCAGTTGCTTTGCCATTGCTTCGGCATCCTTCTCAGTACCTACACTGGCAATGATGACGTGGTATTTCTGTGCAGAGACAAGTGACGGGGCGACAGTCCCTGCTGTGGTCTTTTGAATTTCACTCTTTGTTGTTACAGATGTTGAAGAGGACACTTCTGCCGCCTGCTGCTTAGGCTGAGAAACAACCGGAGCATTCTGCGCGTTAGCTTGGCCCACCTTAACCTCTCTTACGGCAACCGGAACCACCTTTTTCTTTGCCTTCTGCCCCGTGTTTTTTTGAGCCGACGCTTTCGGAGTGTCGGCCTTCCGGCTAACAACAATCGGATTAATGGCAAGGGATTCCTTTTCTATCATCTCAAAAAGTTCATTCGGAAGTAATTGCGCATAATTTCCTTCAACCACTTCCGTATTCTCTATCGGTGTAGACAAAAAGAAAAACAAGGCAACCACTGCAATCATGGCAACCGCATTCGACAAATAGGAACGGTTGAATTTAATCTCAAACCTTCGCTTTTTGTCTTCCGGCACAACTGGAACAGAATAACGGATGGTCTTTTCCATGTACGGTTTCTTCAGTTCCGCCAGTTCCTGCATTTCAAAACTATCCAACCCATATAAGTAAGGAGTGGTTATCTTGTGGTCATAGGGAACAAAGTCATAAATACCATGAATGGAGTAACGCAATTCGCCAATGTTGGGCAAATCCACCTTACCTTCTTCATGGAGAGCAGTGAATATATGCGCCACTTCTTTTTCTACAATCCGCGTAGCATCAGAAAAATCAGTATCATAGACAGCCATATAGGATTGTACAAGTAAGCCGTCATTCATCTTCAGTTGAGGATTGAAACCGATAATACGGGTAGGGGGCAGAAAAACATTCTCTTCCGCTACTCTCATTGCCGGAGTATAATGAGCTACAAATCCTCCCAAACCGGGAACAATGACACAATCGTTCTCCAATAACAATACTTCTATGTGCTGTGCTAATTCAATCATGCTACAAAAGTAGCGGAAATATCGGATATACGCTAGTTTCAGAGCTTTTTTCTTATCAACAAATTATGAACATTGCACATTGAAAATGTATTTGAAAAAGGTTTTTTGGCAAGAGAAGGAATTTTTACCGGAAAAATTTCTACTTTTGTACCGTTTAACTATACTCGTCAAGAATAGAAAGACAATTGCCCTCGCAAGAGTATACAAACCTAAACACTTAACAAAAGACTATTATGCGTATTATTTTCTGTCTGATGGTTTTCTTGTTCATAGGAAAGAACACGATGCTGGCACAGCAGCTGTCCTCATTCGTAGAATATGGAGCAGCCCTGCATACCGGTGACAATACTCCTCTTTGGCAGGTCAGCAACCAGCAAGGACTCACTTCGCTCGACAACAATACTTACATACGTGGAGGAATATCCTACAAACACCAACTTGGAAAATGGAAGTTTGAAGAAGCACTGGATTTGGTTGCAGCAGCCGGATTCAGCACGACCTCCTTCATTGTACAGCAGGCTTACGTAGACATCCGTTACAAGTGGTTTGGATTCTTTGCCGGAAGCCGGGAACAGAATTCTCCATTGCTGAATCAAGAGCTGAGCAGTGGCGGCATGACCTGGTCGGGTAATGCGCGTCCCATCCCACAAGTACAGATAGGCATACCCGAGTATGTACAGTTGCTACCCCGTTTAGGCCTGAAAGGAGAAATCTCGTACGGATGGTTTACAGATAACAAATACCAGCGGGAGCAAGTCGGAGAAAAATACTGGTACACCAAGAGTATCAAATACCATCATAAAGAAGGGTTCCTGCGTATCGGTATACCCAAAGGAAAATGGCAACTGGAACTCGGAATGACCCTCGACACCCAATTCGGAGGATACAAGATTGGAGGTTCCGAATTAGGAGACTTGGGCAACGGATGGAAGGATTACGTACGCGTATTCTTCCCCGGCCACGGGCGTGAGGACGGACCGGTAGGTGAACATCTGGCTTTCCAAGGCAATTTTCTGGGTAGCGAATATATCAAAATGACTTATCGTCCTAAGGAAGATTTCTCCATCAGCGCCTATCTGGACAATCATTTTGATGACTTCTCCGCCATGGCCAAACTCAACGGTTGGGATGGCTTATGGGGTGTGGAATATAAATCCAACCATAGACAAGCCATCAACGGAATCGTTATCGAATATCTCCAGACTACCAATATGAGCGGTCCACTGCACGGTTTGCAAAATTCTGTAGTAGGTAAGACCGGAGGAGCCGACAACTACTACAACAACGGTTACTACCCAGGATGGGCACATTGGGGTATGGCGATAGCCAATCCGTTGATAGCATCGCCTATCTATAATAAGGATGGCGATATGAGTTTCAAGTACAATCGCGTTAAGGCCCTGCATCTGGGATGGAGCGGCGACATCAGCAGTGAGTGGAGATATGTGGCAAAATTGTCCCACAACAGAACTTGGGGAACTCCTCATCGTCCAATACCCGATATATTAGAAAATTTTTCTACTTTTGCATCGTTTTACTATATTCCCCGTAAATGGAAGGGCTGGTGCTTCAACGCGTCCCTTGCATTGGATATGGGAGAGATATATGGAGACAATTTTGGATTCCAACTGAAAGTACATAAAACATTTTAAGAAAATGAACTACATACAAACAGAGATTGACGGCGTATGGCTGATTGAGCCGAAAGTATTCCATGATGCCCGCGGATACTTTATGGAAGCATTTAAGGAAGAAGAGTTCCGTGCACATGTCGGAAACGTTCACTTCATCCAGGACAATGAGTCCAAATCCTCTTTCGGTGTATTACGTGGTCTTCATTACCAGAAGGGTGATTGCAGCCAAGCCAAACTGGTACGTGTCATTAAGGGAAAAGTGCTGGACGTGGCTGTCGACTTAAGAAAATCTTCTCCCACTTTCGGAAAGTATGTCAGTGTGGAGCTAAGTGAGGAGAACAAAAGACAATTCTTCATTCCGCGTGGTTTTGCCCACGGTTTTCTGGTGCTGAGCGATGAAGCTGTCTTTACATACAAGGTAGACAACGTATACGCACCACAATCCGAGGCATCCATCCGTTTTGACGACGAAACCATCGGTATTGAATGGCCCGTTGCTACGGAACAGCTTCTATTATCAGATAAAGACGGACATGCCGTATCGTTCAAGGATGCGGTCTATTATGAATAAAATATGAAAATAGCCATTGTCGGTACAGGATACGTCGGTTTGGTAACCGGAACCTGCTTTGCGGAAATCGGTGTCAACGTTATTTGCGTAGACACGAACAGTGAAAAGATAGAGTCACTGAAAAAGGGTGTTATTCCTATCTATGAAAATGGACTGGAAGAAATGGTTAGCCGGAATGTGAAAGCAGGACGCCTGCAATTCACCACGTCTCTGGAGAGTTGTCTGAATGAGGTGGAAGTGGTATTCAGTGCCGTAGGTACACCACCCGATGAGGATGGAAGTGCCGACTTGAGCCATGTGCTGGAAGTTGCCCGCACCATTGGACGCAATATGCAGAAATATGTGTTGGTGGTAACCAAAAGTACCGTTCCCGTAGGTACTGCCAGAAAAGTGCGGGCTACCATTCAAGAAGAACTTGATAAGAGAGGGATGAACATTGACTTCGATGTCGCTTCGAATCCCGAGTTTCTGAAAGAAGGTAATGCTATCAACGATTTTATGAGTCCCGACCGTGTAGTGGTGGGAGTAGAGTCCGAACGAGCCAAGAAGATAATGAGCAAGCTCTACAAACCATTCCTGCTGAACAACTTCCGTGTCATCTTTATGGACATCCCTTCTGCAGAAATGACAAAGTATGCAGCTAACTCCATGCTTGCCACCCGCATCAGCTTCATGAACGACATTGCCAATTTGTGCGAATTAGTGGGAGCGGATGTAAACATGGTGCGCAGTGGTATCGGTTCGGATACCCGTATCGGACGCAAGTTCCTCTATCCGGGGATAGGTTACGGCGGTTCATGCTTCCCTAAGGATGTAAAGGCACTGATTAAAACGGCTGAACTGAGCGGCTACAAGATGCGTGTACTCCATGCAGTAGAGGAGGTGAACGAGAAACAGAAGAGTATCTTATTCGAAAAGTTGCAGAAGCATTTCAACAATGATTTGGAGGGAAAGACCATTGCCATTTGGGGGCTGGCCTTTAAACCCGAAACAGATGACATGCGTGAAGCCCCGGCTCTGGTATTGATTGACGAGTTGCTGAAGGCCGGTTGTAAAGTACGTGCCTACGACCCGGCTGCCATGAACGAATGCCGACGCCGCATAGGAGAAAGTATTTATTATGCGACAGATATGTATGATGCTGCGCTGGATGCAGATGCACTGATGCTGGTGACCGAATGGAAAGAATTCCGCCTGCCTTCATGGGCAGTCATCAAGAAAACTATGGAGCAGCCGTTGGTATTGGACGGACGTAACATTTATGACAAGAAAGATATGGAAGAACAAGGTTTCACATATCATTGCATCGGAAAATAAAGTTGCAGAAAAAAGAAAAGAAATAAATAGGGACGTTATGACAATAAAAGGAAGTGCGATTCTCATTGTACTTGTTGTCTCATTGGCCTCATGCAGCAACAGACAAACAGGAGAGGTTTCCGTAAAGGAAGACCTCATTGCAAAACAACTGTTACAAGGCATCTGGGTGAACGATGAAACAGAAATGCCGTTGATGCGCATCGAAGGGGATACGGTATATTATGCCAACCCGCAAAGCGCTCCCGTACCTTTCAAGGTTGTTCACGATACAATCTACATATACAGCAATGAACCGGTGGCCTATAAGATAGACCGTCAAACGGAATACAGCTTCTGGTTCCACTCGCTGGCCGACGAAGTAATTAAACTGCATAAATCAGAGAATGCGGAAGATTCTTTGGTTTTCACCAGTCGAGAAGTGGAGGTCATTTCTACTACTCCGGAAGTGATAAAGAAAGACAGTATCGTAACATACAAGAATACAAGATATAGGGGATATGTATATATCAACCCCTCAAAGATGAAGGTTTTCAAGACTTCCTATTCTGAAAATGGAATCAGTGTGGACAATGTGTATTATGATAATGTAATCCACATCTGTGTATACGAAGGGAAGAAGATGCTTTACGGCCAGGACATCACCAAAAAGATGTTTGCGGATATATTCCCTGCCGAAATACTGAATCAGGCCATTCTTGCCGATATGAACTTCATGGGTGTGGACAGTAAGGGGTACCATTACCAGGCAACCCTTGGCATACCCGAAAGCTCCGTATACAGTCTGGTAAATATGATTATTGGTTTTGACTGTACAATGAGCATAGAAAAAGCGGAATAAATCCGCTTTTTCTATGTCTTTTCTTCACCACACCACAGTGTTTATTTCTTCTCACCGCCATTCTGTGGCCGTTTGGCACTGGGCTTTCCGCCTTTATTGTTGTTACGGCCATTCTTATTTCCTCCTGGCCTACGTCCGTTTCCATGGCCGCCCCGTCTTCCTCCGTCAAATGCTCTCGGCTTGTATTCTGGTGCTTCACCCAGCTCTTCGGGAACCGGTATCTTATAGATATCCCTATCCAGGAATTTTTCGATATTTTTAAAGTTACCCTGCTCCTTTTCGGAAACGAAGGTGATGGCTACGCCGTCATTATTGGCACGCGCCGTACGTCCGATGCGGTGCACATAATCTTCACTGTCGTGGGGAACGTCGTAGTTTATCACCAGACGGATGTCATCGATATCAATACCTCTCGCAACGATATCTGTGGCTACCAGGATATTGATACGTCCTGCCTTGAACTCATACATCACTTCTTCGCGCTGTGCCTGCTCCAAGTCGGAGTGCATTTCACCAACGTTCAGTTTCATCTGCTTCAAAGCTTTGGTCACTTCCTTCACTTTCAGTTTGGAAGAAGCAAAGATGATAACGCGTTCCGGCGTCTCCTCTGCAAAGAGGCTACGGATGATGCCCAGCTTCTGATTCTCGTAGCAGACGTAGGCTGCCTGCACAATCTTTTCTGCCGGTTTGGAAACAGCCAGCTTCACCTCGGCAGGATTGTTCAGAATGTTACCAGCCAACTGTTGTATCTTAGCAGGCATGGTGGCAGAGAACATGATTGTCTGCCGCTCTTTAGGAAGGAATTTGACAATTTGCATAATATCGTCATAAAATCCCATGTCCAGCATCCGGTCTGCTTCATCCAAAATAAAATAAGAGACACGGGAAAGATCTACATAACCAAGGCTAAGATGGGCTATCAAACGCCCCGGGGTAGCAATAACGACATCAGCACCCAGTGTCAACCCTCTTTTCTGCTGCTCGAACAGTATTCCGTCATTACCGCCATACACAGCCACGCTGGAAACCGGCATGAAATAAGAGAAACCTTCCATCTGTTGGTCTATCTGTTGCGCCAACTCGCGGGTAGGAGCCATGACAATGCAATTGATGGCATCGGCAGGGTGTCCGCCCTCTGAAAGCTTGTTCAATATAGGCAACAAATATGCGGCTGTTTTTCCCGTTCCGGTTTGTGCCACTGCTATTAAATCTCGACCTTCGAGTATGACGGGAATTGATTTTTCTTGTATGGGGGTGCACTCTTCAAAGCGCATGGCATCCAGTGCCTCCAGCACATCGCCATTTAAATGTAGTTCTGAAAACTTCATGTATCTCTTTTAAATTTGCGTACAAAGATAGGAAAAAGACTTATAAAATAGACTCTTACAGTAAAAAAATAAGCCCTTGGGACAATAATTATCTCAAGGGCTTGCAAATTTGTTTCAAGCATCTGCCTTCAACGGGGAATATCAATGTATGAATCCTTAAATCCCAGAAAGTAAAGTACGCCATCTAAGCCGATGGTGTTGATGGATTGCTTGGCATTGGCAACTACTTTGGGCTTTGCATGGAAAGCGATTCCAAGGCCGGCAATTCCCAGCATGGGCAGGTCGTTGGCACCGTCGCCCACAGCAATAGTCTGCGCAATATCCACTTTCTCCACCTGAGCTATCAAACACAGCAACTCTGCCTTACGCTTACCGTCGACTACATCACCGAGATAGCGGCCGGTCAGTTTGCCATCCTCTATTTCCAGCTCGTTGGCATACACATAGTCTATACCGTACTTCTTCTGGAGGTACTGCCCGAAGTAGGTAAACCCTCCCGAAAGAATAGCTATCTTGTAACCGTATTTCTTCAAAACATACATTAGGCGATCCACACCTTCCGTAATGGGAAGATTTTCTGCAATCTCCTGCATCACGGACTCATCCAATCCTTTCAGCAAAGCCACTCGTTCGCGAAAGCTCTCAATGAAATCTATCTCACCACGCATGGCGCGTTCGGTAATGGCCTTCACCTGGTCGCCCACACCCGCACGTATGGCCAATTCATCAATTACTTCTGTTTCAATCAGCGTAGAGTCCATATCGAAACAAATGAGGCGGCGCATCCGGCGGTACATATTGTCCAACTGGAAAGAGAAATCCATTTCCAGTTCGGTTGCCAGTTTCATTAACTGTTCTTGCATGGCAATACGGTCTTTCGGAGTGCCACGAACGGAAAATTCGATGCAGGCGCGTGTACGCGATTCGCATTCGTCCAGCGGGATACGTCCTGTAAGGCGCTTGATGGCATCGATATTCATGCCTTGCTCTGCAAGAATACGGGTAACGGCAGATATTTGACGGGCAGACAACTTACGCCCCAATAAAGTAAGAATATAGCGGTTCTTTCCCTGCATATTCACCCAATCCTCGTACTCTTTGGTAGTAATGGGGTAGAAACGGACAGTCACTCCCAGGGAGGAAGCCTTGAAAAGCAGTTCCTTCATAATGAACCCCGAGTGTTGTTCTTCCGTCTTGCACAAAATGCCCAACGAAAGAGTATTGTGAATATCTGCCTGGCCAATATCCAGAATGGTAGCATCATATTTCGCCAGAATTTCCGTCACGGAAGCTGTCAGTCCCGGACGGTCTTCACCCGTAATACGTATCAGGATGAGTTCAGTGTTCAATGGTTGCATAAGTCATCTTTTTGATAGAATAATAGGCTACAAAAGTAAGGAAAATTCCCACTATTTATGCTAAATAACATAAAAATATGCCTCTAAAAAGTGAGAAAAATGCTTGTTTATTTGGAAGTTTGTTTAGGAATTACTTACCTTTGCACCCGATTTCACAATTAAAAGCTTTGATTATCAGTGTATTTATCACTATTCAAGGCTTTGACAAGACGATGTTCCGGGAAGAAATCACTGTTGAAGGACAGTCCCGGATAGTATTAACCAAAACCGTGCCGCATGAAATATGCAAAATGGATTTTTGTTGTATTACTAATAAGTTCCTTGACTTCTTTTGTAGAAAAAGACAAACCTACCGGAGGTTTGAATGTGGGTGACATGGCCCCGGATTTCAAAATCCAAACCATGTCGGCAGAGCAATCCCAAACCGAACTTTCAGACTTGAAAGGAAAGTATGTATTGCTCAGTTTTTGGGCAAGTTACGACGCGCAGTCCCGGATGCAAAACGCAAGTTTGAGCAATGCGCTTCGCTCTACTGCCCGCAACAATGTGAAGATGGTTTCAGTTTCATTCGATGAGTATCAGTCAATCTTTGAAGAAACCATCCGTAAGGACCAAATAGTTACGCCCACTTGTTTCGTGGAAACTAAAGGCGAATATTCCGGCCTCTTTAAGAAATATCGCTTAGGCCGCGGATTCACTAACTATTTACTGGATGATAATGGTGTAATTATTGCCAAAAACATCTCTGCTGCAGAACTTTCCGCTTACTTGAATTAAGCTTGCTGATGCCCGGTGCATACAACAGCAACTTAAAAAACCTGTAAGACGAAAGTGAGGGTGTTCCCTAGAAACCGACGTCTCTTTCCGGCAAAAAAGGGAACAGAACAAAAGAGGAAAATGAATACAACAAAAAGCCCCTCCCGCACTTGTACAACGCAAGAGTGGGAGGGGCTTCTTATTTTAATGGGCTTCCAG
Source organism: Bacteroides sp. RTP31139st1_H2_RTP31139_211217 (assembly GCF_040227615.1). Lineage (NCBI taxonomy): Bacteria > Pseudomonadati > Bacteroidota > Bacteroidia > Bacteroidales > Bacteroidaceae > Bacteroides > Bacteroides sp. RTP31139st1_H2_RTP31139_211217. The sequence goes on from NZ_JBCNZM010000102.1 coordinate 11,299, forward strand.
AGACAAACATCCTAAACCTCTGCTTTAGTACGCCAAACCTCAACTTGAGCAAGCTGAAGTAGAGGTTTAGAATGCTTATTTCGGCGCTTTCCTATATAGATAGAATGCAATGAAGGCATACATTATATTCGGTATCCACACAGCGATGACCGGAGGCATGTTGCCGTTCACGGCAAATGTGGAAGCAATGGTCTGAAACAGAATATAAGAGAAACTCAATGCCAAGCCTATACCTAAATGCAATCCCATTCCACCTTTCGTTTTCTTGGAAGACAAAGACACTCCAATCAGCGTCAGGATAAAGGAGGCAAACGACATGGCAATGCGTTTGTGATACTCTATCTCAAATTCCTTAATGTTGGCAAAGCCGCGTTGCCGCTGCCTGTTGATGTACTCGCTCAGCTGAGGGCTGGTCAACATCTCCTGCTGGTTCTTCATAATCAAGAAGTCGGCAGGCTCCATAAAAAGGGTAGTGTCTATGCGGTCACCCTTCGTGATACTCTCCTTCATGCCATCCATCTGGCGAATCATATAATCCTTGATTTTCCATTTATGCACGGCCGTCGTGTCGTAGGTAATGGAACGGGCCGTAAGGTGGGAGACCAATTGCTTGTCATTGAACTTGTCCAAAGAAAAGCGATAACCGGTCTTACTGTAGTCTTCAAAACGTTCGATATAGGCAATTACCCCCGAATCCACTTCCAGCTGGATGTTCCGTGCCGTATTCGCCTTACGGGGTTTGTAGTACTTGTCCTCAAAATTGATACGTGTCACACTGCCTTTGGGAATGACATAAGACCCGAGGCAGAACGTCACTACCGCAATGATTGCCGCAGATACCATATAAGGACGCAACATACGCTTGAAACTCATTCCCGTAGAGAACATGGCAATAATCTCCGAGTTCTCCGCCAGTTTGGAAGTAAAGAAGATTACGGCGATAAATACAAACAGCGGACTGAACAGATTGGCAAAGTAGGGGATGAAGTTCAGATAATAATCAAAGACAATAGCATTCCACGGCGCTTCATGAGACATGAAGCGGTCCATCTTCTCGTTGAAGTCGAACACCACCGCAATGGAGATAATCAATGCGATGGCAAAGACATATGTACCCAGGAACTTCTTAATAATGTACCAGTCCAGCCGCTTCAGGAATTTACCTCTCGGCAGCTTTATATTCTTCCATATCCTCCAGTTCATTTTTCTCATAATCTTGTCGATACGCGTTTCACCATCCTCGGTTTCCAGGTAGCACAGTCGCCTGCACTGATATGCTTACGTGCCTCGCCTGCCAGCCACAGATAGAAAGCCAAGTTGTGGATAGATGCTATCTGCATGGCAAGCAGCTCTTGTGCATGGAACAGATGGCGCAAGTATGCCTTGCTGTACATGGTATCTACGTAGGAGGCACCGTCTGCTTCAATGGGAGAGAAATCCATTTCCCATTTTTTGTTGCGCATGTTCATGATGCCGTCCTTGGTAAACAACATGCCGTTGCGTCCGTTGCGGGTAGGCATCACACAGTCGAACATATCGACACCGCGTTCAATGCCCTCTAGAATGTTTACCGGGGTCCCGACTCCCATCAGATAGCGAGGCTTGTCTTTGGGAAGAATACCGTTCACCAGCTCAATCATCTCGTACATCTTGTCTACAGGCTCGCCCACAGCCAGACCACCAATGGCATTACCGTCAGCACCTTTAGAGGCAACAAACTCTGCTGACTGCTCGCGGAGGTCGCGATAGACGCACCCCTGCACAATGGGAAATAAGGATTGCTGATAACCGTATTTCGGTTCTGTTTCGTTGAAACGCTTGATACAACGGTCCAGCCAGCGATGTGTCAATCCCAGTGATTTTTTGGCATATTCGTAGTCCGAATCCCCCGGAGGACATTCATCAAAGGCCATCATGATGTCTGCACCGATAGTCCGTTCTATATCCATCACCTTCTCCGGTGTAAAGATATGCTTGCTACCGTCGATGTGTGAACGGAATTCCGCACCTTCTTCGCGCAACTTGCGGATACCGGACAACGAGAATACCTGGAAACCGCCGCTGTCTGTCAGCATAGGACGGTCAAAGCCGTTGAACTTATGCAGTCCACCGGCTTTCTCTATCACTTCCAGTCCCGGACGCAGATAAAGATGATAGGTATTACCCAATATAATCTGCGCCTTTATATCCTCTTTCAGCTCAGGCAGATGCACGCCTTTCACTGTTCCCACTGTACCTACCGGCATAAAGATAGGTGTCTCAATCTGCCCGTGGTCAGTAGTAATCAGTCCGGCACGTGCATTGGTCTTGCTGTCTGTATATTGTAACTCGAATGTCATTCCTCTTTCTTTTCGGTCTTTTCTTTCTTTACGGACAAGTCGATGGCATCGGCTACTTTTTCATCAGTCAGCGCAATGGCAAACACTTCCTTAATATCTTTCACATAGTGGAAAGTCAGTCCTTTCAGATATATATCCTGTATCTCTTCTATATTCTTGCGGTTCTCGTCGCTCAAGATAATCTCCTTGATACCGGCACGCTTGGCAGCCAGTATCTTCTCCTTGATGCCTCCTACCGGAAGTACCTTACCGCGAAGTGTTATCTCTCCCGTCATGGCAAGATTGGCCTTCACCTTTTTCTGGGTGAGGGCAGAAGCGAGGGAGGTAGCCATCGTGATACCGGCAGACGGACCGTCTTTCGGAATGGCGCCTTCGGGCACATGGACATGGATGTTCCAGTTATCAAAAATCTCTTCGTCAAGATTCAGCAGGGAGGCATGCGCCTTGATGTATTCCAATGCCAGCATGGCCGACTCTTTCATTACATCACCCAAATTGCCGGTCAATGTCAAACGTCCACCCTTGCCACGGCTCAGGCTGGTTTCCACGAAAAGTATTTCACCACCTACGGCAGTCCACGCCAGACCGGTCACCACCCCTGCATACTCATTACCCTGATACTTGTCCCGGGTATATTCGGGTGCACCCAGGAATTCATACAAGTCTCCCGGTTTTATTTCGGTCTTCGCAAAATAACCGTCCGTAGCATATTGGCGTGCAGATTTACGGAGTATCTTTCCGATTTTCTTTTCCAGTTCGCGCACGCCGCTCTCACGGGTATAATTCTCTATAATGGTTTCCAGTGTGTTCTTCGGAATCTTGATATCATTCTTTTTCATACCGTTTGCCTCCAATTCCTTCGGAACCAGATGGCGGCGGGCAATCTCAATCTTTTCTTCCGTGATATAGCCGCTTACCTCAATCAGCTCCATACGGTCCAGCAACGGTCCGGGGATGGTATTCAGATTATTGGCAGTAGCGATGAACATCACTTTGGACAAATCATAGTCCACATCCAGAAAATTATCATGGAATGTAGTGTTCTGTTCCGGGTCGAGCACTTCGAGGAGGGCAGAGGAGGGGTCTCCCTGGCGGTCGGCACTCACCTTGTCTATTTCATCCAGAATAAATACCGGATTGGAGGAGCCTGCCTTTATCAGATTCTTGATAATCCGTCCCGGCATGGCACCGATATAGGTTTTACGATGACCGCGAATCTCAGCTTCATCATGCACGCCTCCCAGCGACATACGGATATACTTACGCTTCAAGGCGGCAGCAATGGAACGCCCCAAAGAGGTTTTTCCCACACCCGGAGGGCCATACAGGCAGATGATGGGTGATTTCATATCGCCTTTCAGCTTTAATACAGCAAGATGTTCCAGAATGCGTTCCTTCACCTTCTCCAAACCATAATGGTCTTTGTTCAGTGTCTTTTCTGCATTGACAAGGCTCAGATTATCCGTCGTATAAATGCCCCACGGCAAACTAAGCATCGTCTGCAGATAGTTCAGCTGCACGCTATAGTCGGGAGACTGAGGATGGGTACGTTCCAACTTATCCACCTCTTTCAGGAACGTAGCCTTCACCTCATCATTCCATTTGATGGTCTCCGCCTTCTTACGCATCTCCTCTATTTCCTGCTCTTGACCGCCGCCACCCAGCTCATCCTGAATGGTTTTAATCTGCTGCTGCAGGAAATACTCACGCTGCTGCTGGTCTATATCCTCACGTGCACGCATCTGGATAGACTCTTTGATTTCGGCAAGCTGCACTTCACGATTCAGAATCTCAAGCAGGCGGTAGGTACGCGCCCGCAAAGAGTCGATACGGAGCAGTTCTATCTTTTCGTCTTTCTTGAGTGGCAGGTTCGTACAGATAAAGTCTACCAAAAACATTGGATTGGTAATGTTCTTGATGGCAAATGCCGAATCCTGCGGAAACATATCGGATGACTTGATGTAGCGTACTGTCAAGTCTTTACACGCCTCTACCAATGCATGGAATTCCTTGTCATTCTTCTCCGGAAGTTCTTCATTCAGCGTAGCTATCCGTCCCTTCAGATAAGGAGTCGTATCCGTAATCTCCTTCAGTTCCATACGTTTGGAGCCTTGCAGAATGACTGTAGTTGTCTGGTCTGGCATTTCAAGCACACGTACTATCTTGGCAACTGTACCGATGGTATGTAAATCCTCAAACAGAGGTGTCTC
>NZ_JBCNZM010000102.1:15857-16681 GCF_040227615.1 Bacteroides sp. RTP31139st1_H2_RTP31139_211217
GGCCAATAAAGCGCCTGCAAAGTTAAGCTATTTCTTCATAAATAAACGTTCTTCACCCTTTAAAAAGACAAAAACAGTGCCAATTTTATGACAAATATGCAGGCTTTGATTATTTTTGAGCCCAATTAAAGAAGATAAACATGCCAAAATCATCTTTTAAGTTTAAACAATTTACCATATTTCATGATAAATGCGCCATGAAGGTCGGCACAGATGGTGTACTACTTGGGGCATGGGCCCCGGCAGACAAAGCAAAGCGTATACTGGACGTTGGAACCGGTACCGGATTAATAGCCTTACAGTTAGCGCAAAGGAATCCGCATGCCCGGATTACTGCAATCGAGATAGATGCGGCTGCAGCCGGACAAGCCACAGAAAATGTATCTCACTCTCCATGGGCCGATAGAGTAGAGGTCATATGTCATGATTTCCGAGATTATCAGCCGGAAAACAGATTTGACCTCATCGTTTCCAATCCTCCCTATTTTATAGATGCGTTGAAATGTCCTGACGAACAAAGGTGCACAGCACGGCATGCGGGCAATTTGAATTACGATTTACTGTTTCATCGTTCGGCATCTTTGCTTGAAGAGCAAGGAGTCGTAAGCATCATTATTCCAGCGGAAGCTGAAAAAACGGTTGTGGATACAGCTTGGAACCATAAGTTGTTTCCATTGCATCGTGTGCAAGTCTTCACCAAGCCCGGAAAACCGTGCAGACGGGTATTGCTGAACTTTGGTTTTGAAGCAAAAGAGTGTAGAGAAGAGAAACTCTGTATTGAGGTGAATCACAATGAGTTTACCCCTGAATATGTAGCTTTAACG
>NZ_JBCNZM010000103.1:0-16564 GCF_040227615.1 Bacteroides sp. RTP31139st1_H2_RTP31139_211217
CTTTCGTTTTGAAGTCATAATAGTAACACATTTATTAGTTTGTAAATGTGTCTACCTATATCAGGATAAGACACTTTTCCCTTCCTTATTTATCTGTAAATTTATTTATATAAATAATACTTTTTCGACAACTTACGGAAGTCTTCGGCATCTTTATACCAGTAGTCGCGTATGTCCTCCCAACGGTTCCGTTTCGAGAAGCGCTCGCGTATCTGCCGCGAACCGCTTACTTTGTCGAACATGTTGAAACGTCCCTTGTCGGCATGGTCAAACACGGCACGGTCAGGATAGAGGGCGGCGACTTCCTGCATGACCAGGAATTGCAGGTCGCTCAACGGTGCTTTGCCGAAATCCATGATGTGCACTTGCACACCTTGCAGCAACTCGCCTTTGCCTACACTATAGAACGGCTTTAGGTACATCGGTCTGAAGATGACCCCCGGTACGTTCAGACGGTTCAGGTTTCCGGCCAGCTTTTCCGCTTCCATCCATGGTGCGGCAAACATCTGGAACGGAATGGTATACCCCACGCCGATAGACATATATCCTAGTTCGCCCAGAATGCCGCTGACGGGGTAGAAGAATGCAGAATGAGGATGTGGAATGTGTGGAGAGGAGGGAACCCATTGCAGTCCGGTTTGGGTATAATCCATCTTGCGTTTCCAGCCTTTCATCTTCACTATGTGGAGATTACATTGTTCCCCATCCTTCAACATCTTCTCGCCATTGAGCATCAGTGCCAGCTCACCGCAAGTGAGGGCGTAAAGGTACGGAATTTTAAACTGGCTTACAAAAGAAATGCAATCATCTTCAACCAAGTTGCCTTCAATCTTCAATCCGCCTACGGGATTGGGCCGGTCCAGCACAATGAATTCCTTGCCGTTTTCGGCAGCGGCTTCCATGGCCAGTCCCATGGTGCTGATGTAGGTAAAGGAACGGCAACCGATGTCTTGGATATCATACACTAATACATCCACATCTTTCAGCATGTCCGGCGTGGCCTTGCGGGTCTTTCCGTAAAGCGAATAGACGGGCAGTCCGGTAGTCGCGTCTTTGATGTCCGTCACATGGTCGCCTGCGTGCACATCGCCGCGCACGCCGTGTTCGGGGCCGTAGAGTGCCACAAGGTTCACGTTGGGCGCCTCGTGCAGGATGTCAATGGTGGACCTCATCCGGTTGTCCACCCCCGTCGGGTTGGTAATCAATCCTACACGCTTACCTTCCAGGCATCGGAAATTCTGTTCTTTCAGTACCTCGATACCGGTCTTTATTCTGATCTTCTGTGCTTGCATCGCACCTCCGCAAAGGAGGCAGAGCAAGGATATAATAATAGTCCTCTTCATAACCAATCACTAAATATTACTCACAAAACATTAATCATTAACCATTAATCATTTTTTTCCATATTCCGGGTCTATCCTTCTGTCTGCAAAAATGGTGACAACAACCGTGGCGAAACAGCATATCATTACCAACCAGAAGAAGTCCGTATATCCGATAGCCTCCTGGATATATCCCGCAAACATACCTGGTATCATCATGCTTAGTGCCATGAATGCGGTACAGATGGCATAGTGGGATGTTTTGAATTCACCTTCGGAGAAGTACATCATGTAGAGCATGTAGGCCGTGAAACCGAAGCCGTAGCCAAATTGCTCGATGGCGATGGCGGTTGAGATAGCAAACAGATTGTCGGGCTGGGCAATGGCAAGATAGACAAACGTCAGGCATGGCAGAGTCATGCATCCTGCCATCCACCAGATGGATTTTTTCAAGCCAATGCGTGATGCGAACAATCCTCCGAGGATACCGCCCAGGGTGAGGAATATGACTCCGATGGTGCCGTATACGATACCTACTTCTGCTGTCGATAGTTCCAGACCTCCCGATTCTTTGGAGGCAACCAGGAAAGGCATACACATTTTGATGAGGAATGCTTCAGGCAGGCGGTACAGCAACATGAACACGATGGCCAGCAATGCGCCCGGTTTGGTAAAATAGGTGGCGAATGTTCGTCCGAATTCTCTGAATATAGCTCCTGCAGTGGCGGCATCGGCAGCCAGTGTTGACTTATCTGAGGTGGGTTTGGGGACTGCAAAGAGGTGATAGAACGTCACCAGGCTGAACAGAACGGCTGTAACCAGCATCGTGATGGTCCATGACAGCGGAATGTTTTCGGTTCTCAGTTCGATGGCGCCGGCAATGGCTACGAGCACGCCTTGTCCGAAGATAGAGGCGAGCCGGTAAAACGTGCTTCGGATGCCAACGAAGGCTGCCTGGTCACTCTGTTTCAGTGCCAGCATGTAGAAGCCGTCGGCGGCAATGTCGTGTGTGGCAGAGGCAAAAGCCGTGATGATGAACAGCATCAGCGTGATGCTGAACATGCTGATGGGGGTTGTTCCGGCCGCCATAGTCGCCTCGTCCGGCCGTGGAATGGACAGCGTCAGCAGGATGAATGCCACAGACATCAGAATCTGCATGGAAAGGGTCCACCATCTTTTGGTCTTGATGATGTCGACAAACGGGCTCCAGAAGGGTTTGATAGTCCATGGCAGATAGAGCAGGCTTGTGAACAAGGCCATTTCTCCGTTCGGTACGCCCATTTTGGTAAACATCATCACGGAGATGTTGTTTACGATAAAATATGGAATGCCTTGTGCAAAGTACAAGGTGGGTACCCATGCCCATGGCGATATGTTTTTTGTATGGTTCATGATATTGATTTATTGTGTTCTATTCGATTATTCATACAGCTTGTCAATGCTGGCACCTATATAGTAGTGCAACAGTATTGCATCATACTTATACCCTTGCTCGCCCATCACGGCTGCACCTATTTGGCAAAGTCCCACACCATGCCCCCAACCGGCACCGGTGAGGATGAAGCGTCCGGGAATGCCTTCGGCGGACAACTCCTCTTTGTCTACCACGAAGGCAGAGCTGTAGAGGTGTGAAGTGGAGAGCGTGCGGCGGATTTCCAGTTCCTTGCCGATGGTGAGTGTGCGTTTGGTTCCCACAATCTTCAGTTTCCAGAGGCGTCCGCTGGTTCCGCGGGCTATGGGGATAAGGTCGATGATTTGTCCGTAGTCAATGCCTGAACGTTTCAGAATGAGGGCTGAAAGCTCTTCCTGGGTATATTCCACTTTCCAGCGATAGAAGTCCGTAGTCTCCTGGTCATAGTTATTGAGTACCTGCGAGAGGATTTTCTTGTCGGTGGTGTTGCAGAATGCTTCGGGGGAGGTACGAATCCAGCGGTCCGCTTCGACTTCCTGCGTCAAATCGGGCAGTGTGGCGTGCGTTTTGCTGTCTCGTTGTTGGGCAAGATAGGGGTATTTGATGTCTTCCCAGCAGTATTGGAACTCCTCGAAAGCACCGCCGCAGCATTTGGAGAAACGGGCGTCGCAAATCTTACCATCAGATGTCAGTACCTGGCCGCGGGTAGCGGAGATGGCTTGTTTCACAATATCGGTAGAGGCACGTGTAATGCCCTGGTAGCGTTGACAATGGTCGTCGGCGCATACATCGAAACGTGTGTGGTCTTCTCGGTCGTACCAGCGAATCAGCTCTTCGTCGGTCTGCGTAAAGGCCGAGTAGTTAGCTTGGGCTTCGGTGATTTCCTTATTCTTTTGTATTTGTGCCAGTAGCCAGCTTCGGGAGATGACAGCGTGTGCCTTGAGCAGCTCCAGAGAAGCGGTGGCACTCATCTCGGAGGAGATGACGCTGGTCAGATAATCTTCTACATGGATGACGTTGATGCCGGTGAGCTTTCCATTCTCAACGATGATTTTGAGAGCACCCAGAAAACGCTGGTCTTCCTTGCGCTCCCAATGGAAATTGATGCCGATGGTAACGTCCAATAGTTCGAAGGCATCGGTCTGCTCGTGTTGCGGTTCAAACAGCAGTTCGTCATACCGGCGTCCATTCCAGAGAATCTTGCCTTCGTCGTAGGTCACTACCTGCTTGCCGCTGACTTCCGTTCCGTCCATGCGATACGGATTCAGCAAAACGAATTCTATCTGCGGTTCAAACAGACTGCCTACTTGTACTTTGGGCTCTTTCATAATGGTATTTCTTTAAAATTAGAGTTCTTGGATTTCAGAAGTCATATTTTTTCCCTGATACGCTGCCGTACCTTGTGGAAATCTGTGGCAGAGAGGCATACTTCACTTAATATCTGCGCCACGTCTTCCGCAGTGATTTTCAAGAAATCCTTTTCTACGGGGGTGATAAAGACACCTCCCAAGTCGACGGATGCCGGGCTGCTCAACAGATTGGCTTCTCCTTCGGCAGTATAGCAGGCGGGGCGGTGTTTCTCGCGCGGGAAGACAAAGACCACCCAACGGTCGGCCTCGTATAGGACCAGTACGTTCATCATCGGCTCGTCTTCTTCGGGTTTCACGTCCAGAGAACGGTAAATGATGTCGAACAAGTCTGCCGCGTCCTCTTTGGAGGTGGATTCAATCACAAGTGTGGCACGGGGAGCGTCGTCAAGATACCACAGTGCTGCTTTCCTATAATCGGCTATTTTCCCGGCAGTCTGTCCGCGCCAGTCCTTTTCAATAGGCATGAACCCTTTGTTTCCTGCCTGGAAATGAGCATGGTCGGGGGCGGAAGCACCACATTTGGGACCGTTGTAGAAGATGGTGTAATCCGTCAGCGCCTCGGCCAGCTCCAGCATGTCGGTGAAGCGGGTGGCTATGCGTTGAGGGGTATGTGCCAGTTCCGGTACTGTCAGGTGGCGGGGGAAGATGGGGAACGGATTCACCAGAATATTGTAGTGTCCTCCGAACGGGATACCTTTCTGTACCGGCGGCAAATTGGCCGGGCACAGAAAGCATTTCCGTTCCAGGATGGACTTGGCATCCACTTTGGCACCGGAGGAAACGATGCGTGCGGGGTTGAACTGTACCTTATAAAGTATCCCGTTTACATTCAGCTCTTTCACCCGCACACCGGAGAGGGCGGCATAGTTGTTGCGTGCCGTCTCCCAGGATGCCAATTGTCCAGTCAGAAGATGGTGTATCGTTTGATTCATATCACTTGTTTTTGTTCATCGCTATGCGTGCCTGAAGTTCCCAGGTACGGATGCGGTCTTTGTAGAGGTTGTGTCCGTTCATTTTCACGATGTCCAGTGAGGCATCGGAGTTGTCGTCCCAGCGGCGGCAGAGGTAGACCACGTCGTACACGCGTCCTATCTGGTACTGGCGGGAGAAGTTCAGTCCCAGTGCATAGTCTTCGCCATAGCTGGTATTGGGTACTTTCACTTCGCGCAGTACCGGGGTATAGAAGGCGCGCGGGGCACCCAGACCGTTGATGCGGAGGGCGTTGTTGCGTCCGTTTGCCGGAGTCCATTCCTTGTGGTCGATGATGCCCGGAGCAATCATGTTCATGTTGAAGTCCGTCATCATATAGGTGCCTACCACCATGGCGCAGTTCTGTTCGTAGAAGGCGCGTACCATGATGGCGAGTGTGTTTTCGTCTTTGTATACGTCATCGCTGTCCAGCTGCACGGCAAACTTGCCACACTTGGGGTGGTGTACACCTACATTCCAGCAACCGCCGATACCGAGGTCGTTGCGTTCGGGGACGATATGGATGAGGCGTTCGTCGTCCTTGAATTCGTCGATGGCCTCCGTTGTGCCGTCTGTGGAGTGGTTGTCGATGATGATAAGATTATATTTGAAGTCTGTCTTCTGCATCAGTACCGACTTGATGGCATCGCGGATGGTACGGATACGGTTGCGCACCGGAATGATGACGGAGGCCTCATATTCGAAGTTACCGGCAGAGAACTCAATCTTCTTGAACTCCGGTGCCAGATATCCCCCGATTTCTTTCAGATGTTCGGTACATGCCTGCTCCATCTCAATCTGGCGGTCACGGTTTTTGGGGTCTACATAGTCGAAAATCTTTTCGCCGCTCTTGCGGGTATCGTTTTCCACCTCGCTGTATAAGTATTCGTTGATATGTACCAAGTCTGAATGTTGGCTCAATTTCAAGCGCAGGTCGTAAAGTCCGGCGAAGTTGTAGTCAGACTTCATGTGTCCGGCGGCTTCCTTTAGTTTTTCGGTGTTGAAAAGGAGCAGGGAGCCAAAGTTGAAGTCATCCCTCAAGGAACCGAATTGGTAGTCGATTACCGGAGCGTTGCTCTGCTTGCCGTCTGCTATTTGGTAGTGGTCGGCATATACCATACCGGCGCTTGAATCTTCAAGGATGTGTATCATACGTTCCAGTGCAAACATACCCATTTCGAGCGTAGTCTCTTTGGTATAAAGCAATGTGTATTCTCCCTTGGCTGCATTAGCAATAGCTTTGAGAGTTGCACTGCTGTAGGGCATGTCAACAAACAATATTTCGCAGTCCGGGAGCGATTCCAGAGTGGCATCGGTCGTGATTAACCGGATTTCTTCTATAAGTCCTGTCGCCTGTAGGCTATTCACTGTTTTTTCTACTTGTTCTTTTCCTGCGTAGGGAAGAAAGCAACTGATTTTATTCATGATATATCTTTTAATTTTTAATTCTCAATTTTTAATTCTCAGAAGTCCCACTTCCCCGCTGGTTGCCGTGAATAGAACTTCGTGGCCGTTCAACGGAACTACGGTACTGATGAGTGAATTTCCTATTTTATGTTTCCACAGTACTTTGCCTGTTTTTCCTTCCAGTGCGAAGATAAGTCCTTCTTTGGTACTGCCAAACATTACCCCCTCTTTTTCCACTTGCATGGAGGGGGCATGCTCATAACCGAAACCTACATTGGTTGCCCACAACTCCCGCGGAGTATCTCCTTGAGCTGCATAGCAAACAATGCTGTCGTTCATCGTTTTGCTATAGATACGTTCACCGTCTTCGGAAAGTCCGATGGTCTCGCGCACCATGGACTGGAAGGTGCGCCACACGGTATTGCCCGTATGGATGTCTATAGCGGTCATGGCGCGTTGCGGGTCGGTAATGAATACTTTACCGTCGGCAGCTACCGGCCATACGGCGGCAGGAGAGAAGTGCATGCGGGTCAGTCCGCCCGTCCATTTCCACAACTCACGTCCGTCAGTCTTGTTCAAGGCATACAGTGTATTGTCCCATGCGCCGAAGATGACCTTGTCTTCCGTCACCAACGGCTTGGTTTCGATGTAGCCCTTCACGCCGGTGTAGGTCCAGATTACTTTTCCTGTATGGATGTCTGTGGCGCGGAAAGTGGCATCACTGGCACCGATGTAGGCGGTACCGTCTGCGATGGTCACGGCTCCGAGTACCGGTTCGGCAGCTCTTACCGTCCAGAGCAGGTTGCCGTCTTTGGCATTCAATCCGTAGATGTGGCGGTCGGCAGACCCGAATACAACGATACCTTCGCTTACGGCCGGAGTACCGACAATACGTTTGCCGGATTCAAAGCTCCATAGCTTTTTGCCGTTTTTCAGGGCGTAGGCTGTCAGCCGTCCCATATCGTCTCCTACGAACACTTTATCTTTTTCTACGGCGGGCGAGCAGTAAATGCCTGCACCCGTCTGTACCATCCATTGTTCCTTTACTTTCAGATATTCCTTGTTGACCGAGAAGTCGGGATATTTCTCCGCTTTTCCATTGCGGTCGTAATATTGCCCGGCCAGCGAGAAGGCAGCCCATTGCTTCTTAGGCTCGCCGATACGTTGCGTGTATACACGGATGGAGTCTTTGGTTACTTCGTAAATGCCATAACCCGGTTTTCCTTCTTTGTCGCGCAGGTTGCTGCGCATCAGTACGCCCGGAATGCCGTCATAACGTAAATCCCGGTTGCTGTGATAATGCCCGCCGATAAACAGGCGCACGTTGTAAGGGCGGACGGCATCCGTCACCTCATACCAGTTGTCCACATCCCCGTCCATTAGCGGGTAGTGGGTGACAAGTATCACCGGTTTGTCTTTGCCATTTTTCTCCATTTCCTCCGTCATCCAACGGATATCTTGCGGCACTACATGCCCGTAGGCCATACGCATCAGCGGACCGGAGTTGAAGCCGAGGAAAAGGAATCCCTTATGCTCGAACTCGAAGCGTTCGCCGCCAAAGATTTCTCCGAAAGCGGTGCAGCCGGAGTCGCTCCATTTCGTTTCATGGTTGCCAAGGGCTACGTGGTAGGGTACTTTCAGCAAGTCAAGGCACGATTTCACTTTTTCCATGGTGGCACGGTCGCCTTCTTCGGTCAGGTCGCCCGTCACCAGGACAAAGTCGATACTGTCGGTGGCATTAATCTGTGCTATGGAACGCAGCAAGTCCTCAGTGGGATTCGGATTGTTCGGGGTCAGATGAATGTCTGTCAGTTGGGCAAAACGGAATGTCCCTTGCTGTGCCTGCATCCCCAGGGGGAGCAGGCAAGCCATCAGGACAATTATTAACAGTCTTCTGTTCATAGATGATGATTGGTTGATATTATTTGTTGTCGTTGAAGAATGTCAGCACAGCATTCATGAGTGCCTCTCTTTCAGAATCAGTACGTATGGATTCAAAAGGGAATCCCAATACAAAAGTCTTGTAGTCGCCCTGGTAGGCCACACCGGCACTCAGGTTGTTTTCAGAATACCGCATCACGGTGTGTGCATCTTTGGTTGCCGGTTCAATGGCGTCCGGTGATTCCACCACATACGAATCGGCATTCAGCTCATTGTGATAGGTATAGTTTCCTGAAAGGGCGGGGAACGGAGAAGCTACGCTTTTCACCTTACCCATTGTAGCCGCTTGTCCCACACGCCACTTATATTTCAGTACTTCCATCGCAAATTTCTTGTCGGCTTCGTCGGCAGTTGCAAGGCGGTTGTCCCATAAATCCGTTCCTACAAAAGCGCCCGAAACAAAGATATTTCCACCTTGCTTACAATAAGCCACAATAGCCTCCTGCATCGGTTTGCTGAAAGTCTTGAACTCCAACGGTTTTACGCCTCCCCGTCCCATCTTGGTCTGGCACTGTTTCCCAAGTATCAAGTCCACATACCTATACTCTTTCATATCTACCGAAGTATTTTTATCTCCCCTTCCTACGGGGGAGGGGTTGGGGGAGAGGCTTTCGTTGCTACACGATACAAACGAATATCCCGCTTTCAGGATAGCGGCACCATGTATGGCAGGATAATCGAACGTATTTCCTGCGATGACTTGGGTCTCGTAATTTCCATAACTGTCGCCGAAACCGGAGGCGTCGTCGTCCATCCAGGGAATGGAACGGCGGTATTCCTTCATCTTGCCAATGTAGCTGATGTCCCGGATATAGGGGACCCCGTGGTCCTGCTCATCCAGAAATCCGGCAAGGAGGGTGTCGGCGGGGGTGGGTGCCGTAAAGTCGGCAGGGGCACTGATACGGTCGAATCCGTTTATCACCAATACGGTACCTTTGGAATTGAATGCTCGTCCGGCAGAAAGAATTTCGGAAGGGAAACTTTCACCGCCCTTGTTGACAGCGGTAACCTTGTAGCTGCATACCATGCCGGCGGGGAGCGTGGTTCGGTAACTGTTGCCGTCCACCAATACTCCGTTGTCGAAATCCCCGTCGCCGATACGGGTATAAACAATGTATTTCTCTGCTACGGCAGTCGGTTCCAACGCATCCGCTACGGGTTGCCAGGTCAGTTCCACTTCGTTCTCGCTGGTCATGCGCAAGGCCATGTGGTCTACCGGTAACGGTTGCACTACATAATCCATGTGGTATTGTGAGCAGAGGAACTGCAACATACCTTTATAGATGGCGCGGCTTACGGTGAAACGGAAACGTGGGTCCAGTCCGTAGCGCATGTCTGCAAAGTTTTGATGGGAAAGCAGTTCGAGCAGCATGGTAGGTACGCGGGGTACACGGGCCTCATAGTAAGATTGGTTCCATTTGCCACGGCGTGTCCATTGAGGTTCGTAGAGGGTACGCACGTCGCGCACGATGTTGGACTGAATCAAGTCTGTCAGGTCGTGGCTCAGATAGCGTGATGCTCCGTTGGCGAACTTCTCATTGTAGGCGTTGGTATGGTAGATGCCGAGTGTCCCGATGATGGAATCGTTCAGTGTAGTTCCTGCATCGGAGTGGAAGGCGAAGGCCATGTTGACGGGGATGTTCAGCCCTCTCTCCGTCGGATTCACGGCAGAGCCTCCGGAAAGGTAGTTCACCCAGATACCACGGCATTTATAGTCATCCGTATAGTCGTTCTTTCCGTTGCTTTCTGAATATACGCTGTCCGGTATGCCTGCCCATTGCAGCCAGTAGCGGGCGGCTTCGCAGAAGCGGGGATAGTTAGATAGTTGATAATTGATAGTGGACAATGGAGAATAGGTTACACGGTCTTGGATGTTGCCTGTATGGGTGTTTTGCAGGTTGCGGGTGTCGGAGCTTTTCAGGTTTTCCGTAGCGCCCTCGTTGGAGATGCGGCGGGCGATGTTCCCCATACCGCCGCCAATCTTCACGGCGTCGGCGGTGATGATTCTTCCTACTTTGGAGGAAAGGTTGCTCAGAACGACTTTGCATTCATTGTTCCGACCGGCATTGAAGCCGAAGGTGCCGAGGTAAATCCAGGTGCCGCCTCCCATTTGCTGGTTTACCTTGAACTGCGTGGTGCCGCCTTTGTGATAGACGGTGTAAAGGGCATCGTCCGCGCTGTTTGGCAAGGTTTGGTAAGAGACGTATACGGCGTATTGTCCGGTCGAAGGGATTTCGGGAATCCATTCGGCGGTGCTTGCGTTTCCTTTCTTGATGGTTTCTATGGCGCGGTAAGTGCCTTCCTTGAAAGGATTCTCAAAGTCTATGTATTGGGGGCGCAGGTGGGCGAAGCCTTGTCCTGCTCCCTGGCTCCAGAGCTTGTCACCGGAATTTTCTGTATAGACGGAACGGCCGGTCAGGCAACCGTCATTGTCTACGATGACTTCTGCCGTCTGGCAATCGCGTTCGCGGGGAAGCAGCACGTTGGCACCGGCATTTTCCAGCATCGGCACGAGGAAAGGCAATACGTAGCTTTGGGTGTAGAGGTCTTCCACGGTCTGGAAGATACGTGCACGCTGCCATTCCCAACGGTCGAGTTTCGGCTCGTAGTACCAGCCGTGGCTTTGCCATAGGGCGATGTGCCGGTTCTGCAAGCCGTTGGTAGGGGTGTAGGGGGCGGAAATGTCGGTAACTAAAGGCTTGGAAGCGACGGGATTGAATGTCTTCGTCTTTTTGTCTTTTTTACTACGCAGGACTTGGGGAACCAGTTCTTCGATGCTGCGCTTGTTGGTACGGATTTGCAGCTTGTATTTGGTAAACTCCGCCGGTAGCAGGGCACTTACGCCCTGGTATATTTCGGCTACATTGTCCTCGCGGAAAGGAATATAGGCACAGTTCATGTTGGCAAACAGTTGCAGCGTATTTCCTTCCACGGCCACTGAGTCGATGCTGATACGTCCTACGGAAACTTCTTTCCGTGCGGTGGTATCCAGGAATTTCCCGATTTCCTGACGGACATCCGTCGGAAGTTCTTGCGCACCTCCCCATTGGGGGAAGAGGGAGGCGGCAAGCAAACTTAGTAAAAACTGACGTCTTACGTTCATAGATGATGTATTAAGTTAATTGTTCTTTTTATCTTTCCTAATCAACAGACAGAGACCGATGAAAGTGAACAGTGC
Organism: Bacteroides sp. RTP31139st1_H2_RTP31139_211217; assembly: GCF_040227615.1. NCBI lineage: Bacteria > Pseudomonadati > Bacteroidota > Bacteroidia > Bacteroidales > Bacteroidaceae > Bacteroides > Bacteroides sp. RTP31139st1_H2_RTP31139_211217. The sequence continues at coordinate 11,599 of NZ_JBCNZM010000103.1, forward strand.
ATTGAAAATCAGCAACTCGTAGCTGAATTGATAACCTCCGAACCAGGCTTCGGAATTTTTCTGCAGAATGAAGCAGAGAACCGGGGAGGCGATGGCAACCAGCGGGATGTACTTGTCACGCACTTGTTGTTTCATGAAAATGCCGAAAGCAAACAGACCCAAGATAGGACCGTAGGTATAGCTTGCCAGGATATATACAGCATCGATGACACTGGTGTTGTTCAGAAGATTGAATACGAAAATGGTGATTCCCATAACAACCGCCATGCCGATGTGCACTTTCTTGCGCATCTTCACAACCGTCTCTTCCGACTTGCCTTTCGTTCCCAGAATGTCTACGGTGAAGGAAGTGGTCAGCGCGGTGAGTGCCGAGCCTGCGGCTGAATAGGCAGAAGAAATCAGGCCGATGATGAACAGTATGCCCACAATGGCAGGGAAATAGTTGCCGGTGGCAATCAGCGGGAACAGTTCGTCACTCTTCTCCACCGCAATCTGCTGGTTGGCGGCAAAGATGTAGAGCAGCACGCCCAGCATCAGGAAAAGCAGGATGACGAAGAACTGCGAAATGACACTGGTAATCATGTTCTTCTGTGAGTCCTTGAAGTTCTTGCAGCTCAGGTTGCGCTGCATCATGTCTTGATCCAGCCCGGTCATGGCAATCATGGTGAAGGCACCGGCGAGGAACTGCTTGAAGAAGTACTGCTTGCTGTTCACATCGTCGAAGAAGAAGATGCGGGACATGTCACTGTCGGCAATGGTGCTTACCATACCGGTAAATGACAGATTGAGGTCGGAAGCGATATACCAGATGCAGAGTACGACCGACACCACCAAGCAGAATGTCTTCAGAGAGTCTGTCCAGATAAGAGACTTTACGCCACCCTGGAAAGTGTACAACCAGACCAGTGCCACCGTGATGGCCACGTTCAGCAGGAAAGGCAGTCCGAAAGGTTCGAATACCAGCAGTTGCAGCGTCAGGCATACGAGGAACAGACGGACAGCGGCACCGAGCATTTTGGAGATGAAGAAGAACCAGGCACCCGTGCGGTAGGAAGACATGCCGAAACGGTTCTCCAGATATTCGTAGATGGATACCAGGTTCATTTTGTAGAATAGCGGTACCAGCAGATAGGCTATGATGAGCTGTCCGGCAATGAAGCCCAACACCATTTGCAGATAGCCGAAGCTGCTGGCGGCAACCATGCCGGGTACAGATACATAGGTCACACCTGAAATGGCGGAACCGACCATGGCGAACGCCACGACATACCAGGATGACTTGCGGTTACCTACAAAGAAGCCGGCGTTGTCTGCCTTCCTTCCTGCAATATAGGATACCGTGAACAGTATCGCGAAGTAGGCGGCTATGGTGATGATTACGGATAGTGGAGTCATGAGGTTATTTACGATTTTATGATTTACGATTTTATGATTTACGATTTACGATTGAAATTACTTCTTTTGATGATATGTACGACTTTGATTATCCTATGTACGCTCTGACGTTCTCTTCCAATTCACGTTCATTTTTTTATCGTAAATCGTAAATCGTCAAATCGTACATCCCTTTATTCTTCGTAGAGCAGATAGGGCTTGCGCTGTACCTTGAATTTCTCTACGTCGTCTTTCCATCTTGCCTTGATTTCTTCGGCGCTCTTCCCTTCCTTTATCATTTTGCGCACGTAGTCGGTGCCTATCAACAGTTCGAAGAAGGAACGGAAGAAGTGGTCGTCCATGTTCAGATTCCGGTAAGCGTCTATCACGTAACTCAAGTCAATACCGCGTTTCCAGATTTCCTCGTCGCTCATGTTGCTCAGGTTCACGCCGTGGCAAAGCTTGCCCAGCTGGGGCGGATTCTTGGCTCCGGGAACACTGCGCGGGGTGAAGCTGTAGCTGTAGCCCGTCATGTTGGGATGCCCGTAGACCTGGAAGGGGAGGTCGGTTCCTCTTCCCAGACTGACCGGAGTGGCCTCGAAATAGCAGGTCGAGGGGTACAGATAGATGGACTTCATGTTCGGCAGATTGGGGGACGGGGGAATCGGCAGCTTGTATAGGGTCTGGTGCGTATAGTTCTTGCAGGGAATGACGGTCAGGTCGCAAGTGCGTGACGCCGGCAACCAGCGTTCGCCGTTTACCATCAGGCCCAGTTCGCCCAGCGTCATGCCGTGCACCACGGGAATCGGCAGCCAACCTACACCGGATTTATATTTCATGTCCAGTATCGGGCCGTCCACGTAGTGTCCGTTCGGATTGGGGCGGTCCAGTATCAGCACCTTGCGGTTGTATTCTGCACAAGCGTCCATCAGCCGGCACATAGAGGCATAATAAGTATAGAATCTCAGGCCTACATCCTGGATGTCTACCACAAGGATATCAAACTTGCGCATGGATGCTTCGCTTGGTTTTCCGGATTTCCCGTCGTACAGCGAGAGGATAGGTACTCCGGTCTTCTTGTCTACCGAGCTGGACACGTGTTCGCCTGCGTCGGCATCTCCTCTGAAACCGTGTTCAGGGGAGAAAATGGCTACTACATTGAACTTGTTTTCCAGCAGAATGTCCAGCAGATGCTTGTCTCCTATCATTCCAGTATGATTGGAGAATATGGCAATTCGTTTATCTTTTAGGATTGGAAAATACTCGGAAGTCTGTTCATCACCTAAAATAACTCGTTCTTCTTGTGCCCGGCACAGTAAAGAACTACATAGCACAAAGGCTAAAAGCAGCAGTTTCTTCATAATAGTATTATTAAGGAGGACGTTGTTTGCAACAAAGATACGTTTTATTTTAATATCAAAAACACTTATTTTGGTATTTTTAGTATTATCAATCATAATTTGCAAATAGTCAACTGTTCACCTTATTAATAATGGTTGAACTGCATCAACTGCGTACGGAAATACTTTTTATAAAAAGAGTGAGGGCCAAGTTTGCCCTCACTTTGGTACAATCGGTGGGAGTGCCGGTTCATTCTTCTATTCTTACCAGATGATAAAGTGTTCCCCGGTTCGATTTCTTGTTGAGGATGTCCAGCTTGCGGAGCGTGCGCCCGAAAGCTGCTATCCGGTTGATGGCCAACTTATCCCTCGTTTTCTGTTGCAGGTCGTTGAAAATCTGCATGGCTGTGAGCCATTCGCCTTCTTCGCTCTCCTCCGCGCCACGGAAATGGCAAAGGAAAAGTTCTTCCAATGGGTCTACCCGCTCGAATTCCCGGTTGTACTCCTTTACGATTGCTTCGTCAGTGTCGTCCAGCCAGTAGCGTTCACCCTTCATGATGTCGTGCATGGCTTGGGCATAGAGCTGGTGATAATTGATAGTGACGTTTGTCTGGATAGGACCGGTCACTTCGATGCAGATGAAACGGCGACTTCCCGACGGGTCGGTCAGCAGGTCTTTCAGATTGCTGGTCCCGATGAAGGAGGCATAGCGGCGCATTTCCTGAATAGTGGTACCGTAGGGCTTTCGCAGGTTGGCAACCGGTTTTTGCAGGAGGTGCTTCAAGAAGCCTTGCTGATTGGCGTTTATCTGGTCGAATTCGTCGATGTTAATCAGAAAAAAGCGGCCAAGGCTGCGCTCCGCTTCCTGCTTGCTCTTGAAGTCGATACTGTCGGTGTAGCCGAAACGCAGTTCCGGTGGCAATAGGATACGGCAGAAAGTACTTTTGCGGTAACCTTGCGGACCTACGAGCAGGGGCGAGGTGTTGTTGCCGTGCTGTTTGTCGATTCCCCGCCAATGTGCCACCATGCCAAGAAACCACCGGTAGAACAGTTCCCTCCAGTGGGGATTGTGGCAGGGCACGAGGTCGGCCAATGCGCGGATGCGGTCTTTGCCGTCCCAGCGTCCGGTGTTATAGAGATATTCTTCGATGGGGTTGTATAGCGGCACGTAGTCCGAAGACAGGAAGCGGGTGATGTCGCGGTCCCACACACGTACTCCCTCTTTCAGTGCCTTCATGGCGATGCTGCTGCGTACGCGCTGGTCGGCAGGCTGGAAGTAGAAGTGGATGGAGTCGCGCTGTCGGTATTCCAAGTCGCCAAGCACGGTGTTGTAGCGGAATTCGTAGCGGCGTTTCATGAACTCCTCCAGCCGGAAAGCAGTTTCCTGGTCTTTGTTCAGGCTGCTGCGGGTGCCGAAGCCTTTCAATTCCCCGTAAAGGTTATGCAGCGTCAGGCGTACAAGGGGTTCGTCTGCCTCCCGGTAGTAGTGCATCAGTGTCTGGCGCACCGCTTCTTCTTCAGGAATGCCGGCTTTGAAGCAATGTTCGGCAAGGCGGGACAGCAGCGGGCGCAGGTCGTCGCCCCGTCGCCAGTTGTCCAAATCGCGGAAGGCGCGGTCGAGGGCGGCCTCGAAGAGCAGGTTGCATGTGTCCGCCACTTCGTAGCCGGGAGTCATTCTCAGCAACGGATTGCTTTCCTGCTGTTTCCGTTGGCGGTAGTTGTCTTCCGAGGGCAGGGCGCAGGGCTGTTCCAGGCAGAAGGCCACGGCGGTGGGGCTATAATAGGGCTGTTCGTCCACGGTCATCCGGCAGCTTTGTAGGAGTGAAGGAGCCTGGAGGGTGATGGGGAAAGGGAGAAGGGGTTGGTAGCACTTCACTGCCAGGCGGTAGGCGTGGGCGTGGAATAAGGCGATATCGTCTTCATTCTTTGGAAGCCCTCCGTCGGGCAGGGTGAAGCGTACCCATATTTTGGCGCTTCGTCCGCTGGAGCCACAGAAGGCGGCAAAGGTTTGCGGCAGCAGGGCGGCTTGTTGTTTCACCAGTTCGGCTTCGGCCACCCCGGCCAGATTGTTTACTTCCAGTAGTACCAGCCCGTTGTAGGTCTTTATCCGGTGTTCTCCTGCTTTGGTGCGGGTCATTTCTACGGCGGGATAGAGACGCGGCAGTCTGTCGATATGCTCATATCGGGCGTTGGTCCCTTTCAAATGCGGGATGATGCTACGCAGCTCCGTAATGTATCCGGTCTTGTTCTCT
>NZ_JBCNZM010000104.1:0-16518 GCF_040227615.1 Bacteroides sp. RTP31139st1_H2_RTP31139_211217
TTTTCCGAATGGATGAAACCCGAACAAAAAGAAACGACCGACCGAAACTGGAAGGAGCGGGAAGAGCAGCGCCGCCGGAGCGCGAAAGCCGCAAGCACCGTGACTGCACTGAGCGGCGACATCGAGGAGTTCCTCACTTCGCGCTACGACTTTCGCTATAATCTGCTGACGGATGAAACCGAGTTCCGCCCCGCCGGACAACGCTCTGCCGCCTTCACCCCCGTGGGCAAGCGCGAGTTGAACACTTTCTGCATCGAAGCCCATGCCGAAGGTATTCCTTGCTGGGACAAGGACTTGAACCGATACGTCTATTCCACTTACATCCCTGCCTACCATCCCTTCCTGCTCTACATGGACGAACTGCCCGATTGGGACGGCAAGGACCGGCTGACTGCGCTTGCCTGCCGCGTCTCTTCTCGGCCTCACTGGGTGCGGGGATTCCATACCTGGATGCTGGGACTTGCCTCGCAATGGATGGGCGTGTCCGGACTGCATGCCAACAGCGTGGCTCCCGTTCTCGTCAGCCGCGAGCAGGGACGACGGAAATCCAGCTTTTGTCGCGCCTTGATGCCTGACGTGCTGACGCGTTACTACGCCGACAACCTGAAACTGACCTCGCAGGGACAAGCTGAGAGAATGCTGGCGGAAATGGGGCTGCTCAATATGGACGAGTTCGACAAGTATGCCGACAACAAAATGCCCTTACTGAAAAATCTGATGCAGATGTCGGTGCTCAACATCCGCAAGGCCTATCAGCAGAACTTCAGGCAACTGCCCCGTATCGCCTCGTTCATCGGCACCAGCAACCGGTTCGACCTGCTGACCGACCCCACCGGGAGCCGGCGCTTCCTCTGCATCGAGGTGAAGCACAATATTGACTGCATAGGCATAGAGCACGACCAGATTTTTGCCCAACTGAAAGCGGAACTCATTGCCGGGCGGCGCAACTGGTTCACCAAGCCGGAGGAGGAGGAACTGCAATGGCATAACGAGGCTTTCTATCGTGTCAGCCTTGTGGAGGAGGCGGTTCACAGCTTGTTTCGTACCCCGCTTCCGGCAGAGAAGAGCTTCGACCTGACTGCCGCCGACATCTTTGATGAGTTACAAAAAACGCATCCCGCCTTGATGCGTGGCAGCAATCCCATGCAGTTCGGTTCGGTGCTGCTGCGGGTGGGACTGAAACGCCGGCATACGAAGTACGGCAATGTATATGAGGTGGTGAGAAGGAAGAAAGAAGTTTCACCGGAAAGGGTTGAACGATAGGGAAATAATGCGAAAGGTGAAGGGGTGAAGGAAGAGAAAGCCGGTTTATAGTCTCATTACGGATTGACATAGATTCCTATTAATTCAGGTTGTAGATGCCGATGGGATAAATATTTTCGCTCATAATAACTGTATATTTTATAGATTTCTATAAAAGTAACTTTTTTATAAGAACAAAACAAGCGAAAGTTGCGATTTTCACTACTCCTTGTCGGATAAAAAACTTATCTTTGCGATTGAAACAATCTCTTGTTAATGATATGAAATACACATCATACTCTTATCCTTCAGGCAGGGCGGAAGTGGCTGCATTTGTTGTGACCGGCGGAGTGACGGAATACCATGTGATGATACATGCCACTGACCCGAAACAGACCTATCGTGAACAGATGAATGTCGTGTTGGATGCGTATGCCGCTTTACTGAAAAAAGAACTGTCCGGAGCCGTGGCGGTTTTTAAAAGATACTTCCTGAGTGATGCCGCCAACCAAGCGGAACTGTTGCTTGCCGCTACGGCGGAAAGCTCCGATTGCGCGCTGTCTGTGGTGGAACAGCCTCCGCTGGATGGCACCAAGATTGCTTTGTGGGCCTATCTGCAGACCGATGTGCAGACACGAGTGCTGCCGAACGGACTGTATGAAGTGAAACACGGTGCTTACCGCCAGCTCTGGATGGGAGGCAGCTTCAATCGTGCCGCCAATTCGGAATACCAGATGCGTCTTTTGCTCAACGACTATGCCATGCAACTGATGGAGGAAGGGTGTACTCTGGCCGACAATTGCCTGCGTACCTGGATATTTGTGCAGAATGTGGATTGCAATTATGCCGGTGTAGTCAAGGCACGCAATGAGATGTTCGTCACCCAGAACCTGACGGAGAACACGCACTATATTGCCAGTACCGGTATCGGTGGGCGTCATGCCGATCCGAAAGCATTGGTGATGCTTGACGCTTTTGCTGTAGCGGGATTAAAGCCCGGACAAATCAAATATCTCTATGCCCGCACACATCTGAACCCCACTTATGAGTATGGAGTCAGTTTCGAACGGGGAACGGCGGTGGATTACGACGACCGTCGGCAAGTACTCATTTCCGGTACGGCGAGTATCAACAACCGTGGGGAAGTGATGTATGCCGGAGATGTACGCCGTCAGACAGAACGGATGTGGGAGAATGTGGAGGCTCTGCTGAAGGAAGCTGACTGCGGCTTTGGAGATGTAGGGCATATCATTGTCTATCTGCGTGATATTGCGGATTATGCTGTAGTGAAAGAGATGTTTGACAAGCGTTTTCCCGATACGCCGAGAGTGATTACGCTGGCTCCCGTCTGTCGCCCGGGGTGGCTGGTGGAAATGGAGTGTATGGCGGTGAAGAAAATCTCTGATTAAAAATATTATCTTTGGTTAATTGAATATTAGGCTGACAGTTGGTAAACGCCTACCTTTGTTGAAATTCTAATGTATAAGGATGAAAACACGTATCTTGCTTTTCTGTATCAGTTGCCTTCTTTGGGCAAGTTGTGGAAATTCCGGACAGAATTATGTGATTGAAGGAACGTTGCCGTCGGTGAAATACGACGGGGAATGGATATACCTCGTGCCGATGGAGAATGCGCCGGGGCGGGTGGATTCTGTAAAGATAACCAATGCCTCTTTTTCTTTTTCCGGACAAGGGGAGGAGATGAGGGTGTTGCGTCTGCGCCATCTGCTGCGTATCTACATCCAGGAACTGCTGGTGGTGACGGAGCCGGGAACCATACATGTGAAGGCCGACTCTGTCGGTTCGGTAACGGGCACTCCGCAAAATGATGCCCTTCAGAAATGGAAAGAGGGGAGGGAAAAGAAGCAAGAGGCTTACCATTTTATCCGGACGGGACTACGGAATGCCACCGGAAAAGATTCACTGCATCTGATACGGATACGTGACAGTCTGAGGATGCAGGAGCAGGAAACGAACTTTCTGTTTTTGAAAGAGCAGGGAAACAATACGTTGGGGACATTCATGCGGAAGATGGTGCGTGGCTCCTTGACGGAAGAACAACAAAAACTGTTGGATGAAAGCTTGCAGAAGGAAATACATTGAATGGGGAGCGGCAGGAATCGGTGCTTTGGCGTTGTTTCTTTTTTTCTTCCGGATATTGCCCTATCATCTGTTCCATCGGGAGCAGACACAGCTCTTTTTGCTTGCCACCGAACCATTGGCCGGGTATCTGCGGCATCCGGCGGCTCTGGCACGTCTGTCAGGAGATTTCCTCACTCAATTCTTTTATTACGAAGGGGGTGGCCCGACCATAATGGCTGTCGTGCTGTTGCTTTGGGGAGTGGTGGTGTTTCGTTTGTTGGCTCCGTACATGGGACGTTGGGCGTGGATTCCTACGGTGTTGGCGGTGGCTTGGGAGGCAGGAAGGCAATGCGGATTGAGTTATCCGCTTTCCGGCACAATCGCTTTAACCGGTATCGGAGGTGTTTTGTTGTTGTGCCGTAGCTGCATGCGACGTTCGTGGAAGTCGGGCTTACCGGTAAGCATATTGGCGGTATTGTCCGGCTATTGGCTGTTTGGCTGTGGCGATTGGTCGTCACGATGGTACAATATGCCCGATTTAGGGCGGGAATATCTTTTGGCGTTGGATTCGGAAATGTATTTCGGCCGTTCGGAAAAAGTACGGAAACTGTTGGTGGAGGGTGAATACCGCTCTCCGTTCACTGCCTATTATTATAATTTGCTGAATGCACAGCAGAACCGGCTTCCCGACCGGCTGATGGATGGTTATCAACCGGCTTCGCAAGGGCTGTTTCTGCCTGTGGCTCCCCATTCTACCTACCTCACTATTTATGCAGCCAATGAAGTCTGGTTTGCGTTGGGAGATATGACGATGGCTGAACATGCCGCCATTCTGGGAATGATTTTTTCTCCGCACCACACCGGGGCAAGAGCTGTCAAGCGTTTGGCGGAAATCAACCTGGTGAACGGTGATGAGGCGGCGGCTATGAAATATCTTCGTCTCCTGCAAAAGACAATGTGTTACCGTGATTGGGCAGAACGACGTATTCCCGGAAAACAGACGGCCGAAGTCTGCCAATGGCTGGAACGGAAGCGGTTGTTGTTGCCTGCAACGGATACTTTGCGTTCTTCTGCCGACATTCCGCTTTCACTTCGTCATCTGTTGCGTAACAATCCTGATAATACGTTGGCATGCGATTACCTTCTCTGCTTTGATTTGCTGAATAAGGATATTGGGGCTTTCGCCGGAGATTATCGGGAGTTTGCTGCAAAGAAGTTTCCTTCCAGATTGTATGCCGAAGGTTTACTTATCTATCTTGCCGGGAAAAAGGCTTCGTTGGATGAAGTGGAAAAATGGAATATACCGCCTCAAGTATTGGATGAATTTGGCGATTATACCCGACTGTACGAGGCGAATGGTGGTAATGGTGCCCCTTTGCAAGCCAAATACGGAAAAACATATTGGTTTTATTTCCACTATGCTACGATGAAAAAGGGGAAGTGATTTATGATGAACATAGATATGAAATATATACAAGTTGTTGTGGGGCTGTTACTGTGCTACTGCCTATATGCTTGCAGTCCCCGTCCGGAGTCTGTACAGCCTGCAGACCGGTTATTGGTGCTCTATCCGGAATATCAGGATGTAACCATTCCCTACAATGTGGCTCCTTTGAATTTCCTTGTGCGGAATGAAGGGGTGGATGCGGTATGCGTGAGTGTAAAGGGAGCATCGGACAGCTTGGAGATAAATGCGCGCGGGAACAAGGCGATATTCCCCTTGAAAGCTTGGCGTGCATTGCTTGAAGCGGAGAAGGAACATACTTTGGAAGTAACTGTTACTGCCCGTACCGACGGCCGCTGGCTGCGCTATCCTTCCTTTGCATGGCAGGTAGTGGCGGACAAGCTTGACGCCTATGTCAGTTACCGTCTGATAGAGCCCGGTTATGAGGTATGGAATACCTTGCAGATACGTGAACGTTGTATTGAGAATTTCGAAGAGCGTATTTTGGCGGATAACAGTCAGACAGACGGCAAGTGCATGAACTGTCATGTGCACGGAGGAAATAGTGGCAACCTTTCGATGTTCCATCTTCGGGGTGAGGGAGGGGGGACTGTCCTGAACCGTGACGGCAAGCTCCGTAAGCTTGCCTTGAAGAATGAACAGATGATATCTGCGGCTGTCTACGGGGATTTCCATCCTGACGGGCGGTATGGTGTGTTCTCGTCTAATGTGATTATTCCCATGTTCCATACGGAAAGTAACCGCCGTCTGGAAGTTTACGATACCGTCTCCGATTTGGCTGTCGCCGATTTTGACGGAAACCGGATGATTCTATCTCCGCTTACGGCGGATTCCACCGTATTGGAAACTTTTCCCACATTCTCTGCCGATGGGAAATGGATATATTACTGCTCAGCTCCGACTGTGCCATTGCCGGACAGCGTACAGCAATTACGCTATTCGCTTTGCCGCATTGCGTTCGATGCCAATCACGGCGCATGGGGTGACCGCGTGGATACCCTTTGGAATGCCCGGCTGGAGAAAGGCTCCGTGTGTCATCCGAAAGCCTCACCGGACGGACGCTACCTGCTTTATACCGTTGCTGATTATGGAACATTCCCCATTTGGCACCGGGAGACGGAATTGCAGCTGATGGATTTGCAGACGGGCGCCATCGACTCCCTGCCAATGGTCAACTCCAGCCGTTCGGACACTTATCACAGTTGGTCGTCAGGCAGCCGTTGGTTTGCCTTTGCCAGCAAGCGGGGTGACGGGCAGTACGGGCGGGTTTATTTTGCCTATCTGGATGCTGAAGGGAAGGCGCATAAGCCTTTTGTGCTACCCCAGTCGGACCCTGAAAAAGACGATTTGACATTGAAATCCTACAATATTCCCGATTTGTCGGCTACTCCCGTTCCTTTTGATGCTTCTTCCATCAAGCGGATAAACCGGCAACTGAAGGCTGAGGAATTCAAATGACAAGACATACAGAGAGTACCAAATTGTAAATAATAAATTGTAAATAGTAAATGTTCTTATTTCTGAAAAAGACTTGGAAGATAGGGTTGTCGATACTTTTTGGCGTAGCGGTGCTTCTCTTTTGGGGAAGCGTATATCCGGCCCATATTTCCTATCAGGAGCAGTTCCAGCTTTTCTTGTTCGATGCCGACTACTGGTGGGAACGGATAGTGGTTCCCGGTGGGTTGGCCGATTATATCGCTGAGTATCTGACGCAGTTCTATTATCACGTGTGGGCGGGAGCTTGTATTCTGGCTTTTTTGTACGTGTTGTTGCAACGGTTGGTTTGGAAACTGGCGAAGGAGCAGGGTGCGGCTGATGTGTATTATCCGCTGAGTTTTCTGCCCATCATTGTCTTGTGGCATTTCATGGGTGATGAAAATGCGATGCTGTCATTGGTGGTGGCTCTGCTGTTAGCATTGTCTGCATCCTGCTGGTATGCGGATTTGAAAGGGAAGTGGCAGCGTGTGGCATACATTCTGATAGTCCTTCCGCTGCTTTACTGGACAGCGGGTGCGGCACACTTCATCTTTATGGGCTGGGTGATTGTACGCGAGTTCCGGTTGAATCTTAAAGGTAAGAATTTCTGGGGTGGTGTCGGAGTGTTCTGGGGTGTAGGATTGTGGGGTATCGGTTGTCCGCTATTGGCAAGCATGTGGGTACAATTCCCCATTTACCGTCTGATGGGTGGTATAGGATATTACCGTTTCCCGGCAGTGATTCCCTGGATAGAGATAGGGCTTGCCGTATTACTGGTTGTTCTCCCCTTCCTGCTGTCCGCTTTGCCCGCTTTGAAGAAGAAGCCGGTATTTTATGGAGTTCTGCAAGTGGTGGCGGTAACATTGTTCGGCTATTACTACGTGGCGGCCGGTTGCGATATGGATAAAGAGGAAGCGATGGAGTATGACCAGCTGGTACGTAATAAACAATGGCAGGAGATTATAGAAAAGGCAGAAGAGAAGTCACCGGTTTCACCTTTCGGCGTGACCTGCCTGAATCTTGCTTTGGGAAAGACGGGACAGATGGGCGACCGTATGTTCGAGTTTTACCAGAACGGGACGGAAGGGCTGCTGCCGGAGTTTCAGCGTGATTTTACTTCTCCGTTGCCCACCAGTGAGGCATACTATCATTTGGGTATGGTCAATACGGCACAGCGTTTCACTTTTGAGGCGATGGAGGCCATACCTAACTTCAACAAGAGTGGCCGTTGCTTCAAGCGTCTGGCAGAGACGAACCTGATAAACGGGCAATACGAAGTGGCAGCCAAGTACCTGCGTTTGTTGAGGAAGACAATCTTCTACAGGGATTGGGCAGAGGATGCCATGACCTATCTGTATAATGAGGAAAAAATCAATGCCCACAAGGAGTGGGGTTGGTTAAGGCAGATACGCTATACGGAAGACTTCTTGTTCAGCAGCCAGGAAACGGACATCATGCTGGGGCTGCTTTACCAGCACAACCACCGGAACCGGATGGCATTTGAGTATATGCTGGCCTATGTCCTGCAGCAACGTGATTTGGAACGTTTCATGAAGTACTATCCGCTGGGTAAGCATGCCGGCTACGACCATATTCCCCGCAGCTATCAAGAGGCGTTGATATATGTATGGACACAGACGCACAAGAACTTCCAGGGTATGCCGTGGAGCATTTCGCCCCAAGTGGTGCGGGATGTAACGGAATTTGCGCGGATATATACCTCGCAGCAGAATGCCCGGCAGATGTTGGAGGCGCGTTTCGGCAGTACATACTGGAATTATTTGCTACTAAGAAAGTAAAATGAAAAAGATGAAGAATATAGCTGTTTGCATAATGGCTGCATGGTGGTTTGCCGCTTGCGGCAATCCGGTGACTTCCCCGGAAAGGGTGGATGAATGGCCGGATATCTATCCCGACTATATCGGTGTGACTATTCCTGCAACCATTGCTCCTATGAATTTCAATTGTATTGGTGGAGCGTACGAACGTGTGGATGTGACCGTGACCGGAGGAAAGTCCGGAGAGATGCACGTAAATGATAAAATAGTATCATTTCCGCAAGATGCATGGCAAGAGCTTTTGGAGGAGAACAAGGGTGATAGCCTTCTGTTTACGGTATGTATCCGGAAAGACGGCGAGTGGAAACAGTACCGCTCTTTTCCCATGTATGTCAGTCCGTATCCTATAGATTATGGGGTGGTATACCGCAAGCTGGCTCCCGGATATGAAGTTTATAGCAAGATGGGCATTTATGAGCGTGACCTTGCTTCGTTCGAGGAGCGTCCCTTGCTGGAGAATACCATGGTGCCGGGCATGTGCCTGAATTGTCATGCTTTCAACAAAACAAATCCGGACCATCTGAGCCTGCATATCCGTGGAAAGAACGGAGGGACCTTGATGCAGATAGACGGGAAGCGCGAAATGCTGGATACGAAAACGGATTCCACTCTCTCTGCGGGGGTGTACCCTTATTGGCATCCAAACGGCAAATATATTGCCTATTCTGTCAACAATACGCGCCAGTCTTTCCATGCGGTGAAGGATGAGCGTGTGGAAGTGCTCGACTTGGAATCGGATGTACTGGTCTATCATCCCGAGACACATGAATTACTGCTCTCTCCCTTGCTTCAGAAGAAGGAAGTCTTCGAAACCTTTCCAGTATTTTCACCGGACGGACGCAAACTGTATTTCTGTACTGCGGAGGCCAAGCCGATACCGGCGGAATATAAGGAAATACGTTATAGCTTGTGTAGTATAGATTTCAATCCGGAAGACGGGACATTTGGCGAAAAGATAGATACGCTGGTCAATGCGGCAGCTATGAAGAAAAGCATCTCCTTCCCGAGGCCCTCGTACGATGGCGAGTATATCATGTTTACTTTGTCGGATTACGGGAATTTCTCAATTTGGCATAAAGAAGCCGATTTATGGCTGTTGGATTTGAAGGATGGCGGTATGCGTCCCATAAAGGAGGTGAACAGCGATGATACGGAAAGTTTCCATAACTGGAGCAGCAACTCCCGATGGTTTGTGTTCAGTAGCCGCAGGGGAGATGGGCTTTATACCCGTCTGTATCTGGCAAGTATGGATGAGAATGGGGTGGTGGGCAAGCCTTTCCTGCTTCCTCAGGAAAATCCTTGGGAGTATTACGACCGTCTGGTCTACTCGTACAATGTTCCCGATTTTACAAGCGAACCGGTGAAGCTGGAACGCCGGAAAGTGGAACGGGGAATTGTCTCGCGGAAGCGCGTTCCGGTGAAAGTTAGATGATACGTTTTTTATATTCTGCTTTTTAATACAGTAAAGGGATAAAATTGTATCATTTTCTCTTGGTGCAATCCGCTATCTTTGTGCCAGGAATTAGTGTTACCAATAACAATACCAGATTGAAAAACATGGATATGAGAAAAGTAAAATTTGCTATGATGATTCTGGCGGCAAGTCTGTTGACCGCCTGCGGTTCTTCCAAGAAAGAACAGAGTGTGAATGAAGAGACGGCTGCTGCGCGTACGCAGGAAACGGAGAACTTACTGGCTAACTTGAAAAAAATCCCTTCCAAAGGTATCATGCTCGGCCATCATGACGATACGGTATATGGTATCGGCTGGGAAGGTGAGGAAGGCCGTTCGGATGTGAAAAGCGTGTGTGGCGACTATCCGGCTGTTATCAGCTTTGATTTGGGAGAGCTGGAACTTGGGAATGCCGCCAATCTGGATAAGGTTCCCTTCGATAAAATCAGGAAAGAGATAATCAATCAGTATCAGCGGGGCGGCATGGTTTCGCTCAGTTGGCATGCGCGCAATCCCAAGACGGGCGGTGATGCCTGGGATGTATCGGATACGACGGTGGTGAAGTCCATCTTGCCTGGTGGCGAGAATCACCAGAAATTTGCCGGCTGGTTGGGAGGAGTGGCCGATTTCCTTCATTCGTTGAAGACGGCGGACGGCGTGAAGATACCCGTACTTTTCCGTCCCTGGCACGAACACAGCGGCAGCTGGTTCTGGTGGGGCGAAAAACTGTGTACCCCTGAAGAGTATAAGGCATTGTGGCACATGACAGTGGATACTCTGCAGGCCAAAGGAGTGGACAATGCACTTTATGCTTACTCTCCGGGCACGGAACCCAAGGACACGACGGAATATTTGAAGAAGTATCCGGGCGATGAGTTGATAGACGTTATCGGTTTCGATACCTATCAGTTCGATCGGGATGCCTATCTTGCCGGGATGGATAGGGCACTTTCCATTATCGACAGTGTAGGGAAAGCACACAATAAGGTGATTGCTGTGACCGAAACCGGTTACGAAGGAATTCCCGATGCCAAATGGTGGACTGGTACTCTGCTGCCTGCGTTGGAGAAATATCCGCTTGCCTATGTGCTGGTGTGGCGCAATGCCCGTGAAAAGGTGACCCATTACTATGCCCCCTATCCGGGACAGACATCTGCGGAGGATTTTGTGGAGTTCTATAACAATCCCAAGACGCTGTTTGCAGCTGATGTAAATCTGTATCAATAAACAAACAATCAATATAACAGACATGGAAGCTTTTAAAGAAAAGGTAGAGAGGCTCTTTCAGAGACACGAAGAGTTGATTACGAGAAAGAATGTGGCCGTGGAAGACGGCAATGGCATATTCACCCGCTATAAATATCCGGTAGTGACGGCTGCTCATACACCTGTATTCTGGCGGTATGATTTGGATGAGAAGTCCAACCCGTACCTGATGGAACGTATCGGTATGAATGCGACCATGAATTCGGGGGCCATTAAGTGGAATGGCAAGTATCTGATGGTGGTACGTGTAGAGGGCGCTGACCGTAAGTCGTTCTTTGCCGTAGCCGAGAGTCCCAACGGCATTGATAATTTCCGGTTCTGGGATTATCCCATCACCATGCCCGAAGACGCGATTCCGGCAACGAATGTATACGACATGCGCCTCACGGCTCATGAGGACGGCTGGATTTACGGTATCTTCTGCGCCGAACGCCACGACGACAATGCGCCTGCCGGTGATTTGTCCTCGGCTACGGCTACAGCTGCCATTGCCCGCACCAAGGATTTAAAGAACTGGGAACGCCTGCCCGACCTGAAGACCAAGAGCCAGCAACGCAACGTAGTGCTGCACCCGGAGTTTGTAGATGGCAAATATGCCCTCTATACCCGTCCGCAGGATGGCTTTATTGATGCCGGCAGCGGTGGTGGTATCGGCTGGGCGCTGGTGGACGACATAACCCATGCTGAGGTGAAGGAAGAGAAGATTATCGACCAGCGCTACTATCACACCATCAAGGAGGTGAAGAATGGTGAAGGTCCGCATCCCATCAAGACTCCGAAAGGATGGTTGCATCTGGCTCATGGTGTCCGCGGTTGTGCCGCCGGATTGCGTTATGTGCTCTATATGTACATGACTTCCCTGGAAGACCCGACGAAACTGATTGCCACTCCCGGTGGGGCCTTTATGGTACCCGAGGGTGAGGAGCGTATAGGTGACGTAAGCAATGTACTTTTCACCAACGGCTGGATTGCCGACGAAGACGGAACAGTATTCATCTACTACGCTTCTTCCGACACGCGGATGCATGTGGCTACCTCTACCATTGATAAGCTGGTGGACTATTGCATGAATACGCCTGCTGACGGCTTGTCTTCATCAGCTTCGGTAGAAACGTTGAAGAAGCTGATAGACAAGAATTTGCAGATAATGAAATAATAAAAATACAACATACTATGGCAACACTAAAAGAGAAAATCGGTTATGGTTTCGGGGATATGTCTTCCTCTATGTTCTGGAAAATATTCTCCTATTACTTACCGTTCTTCTATTCGAATATTTTTGGCTTGAGCTTGGCTGATGCAGGATTGCTGATGCTGGTGACACGTATTTGGGATGCAGTGTCCGATCCGATGATGGGAGTCATTGCAGACCGTACTCATACGCGTTGGGGTAAATACCGTCCTTATTTGTTGTGGATTGCAGCTCCTTTTGCCATTGCCGGGATTTTACTTTTTACAACGCCCGACATGGGGACAACGGGTAAGCTGGTATGGGCTTATGTCACTTACATCCTGATGATGACGGTATATACGGCAATCAATGTACCATACGGGGCTATGTTGGGAGTAATGACTGATGATTCGAACACAAAAACGGTTTTCTCTTCTTACCGTATGTTTTTTGCATACGGAGGTAGTTTTATCGCTTTGGGAGCATGGGAGCCATTGTGTAATTGGTTTAAATCAATGGACTATAGCAATGCTTCCAGTTGGCAATATGCCATGGTATGCATTGCCACGCTCTGCTTTTTGGGTTTTCTGTTTTGCTTTAGCATGACGCGCGAGCATGTCAAGAGTGTGGCGTCCGAATCCATCGGTAAGGATGTGAAGTCACTGGTGCGCAATTCGCCTTGGTGGATATTGAATGGTGCGGCGTTGTTGTCGAATTTCTTCAATACGGTACGCGGAGCTACTGCCGCCTACTTCTTCAAGGACTATATCAGTGCCAATGCATTCCTCGATTTCGGGGTGTTCAATCTGGTATTGTATGCCGGCTTGTTCCTGATGGTGGGTGAAGTGTGTAATATGATTGGTGTGGCGCTGGCTGTGCCTCTGTCCATGAAGTTTGGAAAGAAGTCCACTTATATCATTTCGCTCGTGTGCCTGGTAGTGCTCAGCGTGCTCTTCTTCTTTGTGCCGAATGACGGGCTGGGATGGTGGCTGATGATGATTTTCCAGGTGCTTATCTCCATCTGCACCGGTATCGTATCTCCGTTGATTTGGAGCATGTATGCGGATGTGGCGGACTATGCCGAGCAAAAGGATGGCACATCCTCTACGGGGCTGATATTCTCTTCCGGTTCTATGGCGCAGAAGTTTGGCGGTGCATTTGCAGGCTGGGCAGTAATGGCACTGTTGGCATTCTTCGGTTACAATACCGCAGAGAATGCCGTGCAGACTCCCGAGGCGCTGGATGGCTTGAAGTATCTGATGAGCTTTATTCCTGCTGCGATAGCCGCACTTTCCATCGTTGTCGTATTCATCTATCCATTGAATAAGACGCGTATGGCAGCCATCAATGCAGACCTGAAAGAGCGCCGTGAGAACCTTTAGCAGAATAACTCATAACTTATAACTCATAACTCAAAAACTTGTGGATATCAAGAAGATGAAACAGGAGATGGAGGAGGAGCTGGTTTCCAATATCCTCCCCTTCTGGATAAATAGAATGACGGATGAAGTGAACGGCGGTTTCTACGGCCGTATCACGGGCCGGGAGGAGGTGAAGCCCGAAGCTGAAAAGGGGGCCATCCTGAACGCCCGCATCTTGTGGACCTTTTCGGCTGCATACCGCTTGCTGAGGAGGCCGGAGTATCTGGAAACGGCTACGCGTGCCAAACGCACTCTTATCGACCGTTTCTACGACAATGAATTTGGCGGAGTTTACTGGTCTCTCGACTATAAAGGCAATCCGCTCGATACCAAGAAGCAGATTTACGCTTTGGGTTTCGCCATCTACGGGCTGAGTGAATATGCTCGTGCCACGGGCGATGATGAAGCGCTGGCATATGCCATCCGTTTGTTCGAGACTATCGAAGAGCATAGCTTCGACCCCGTGAAGAACGGTTATTGTGAAGCCTTGACCCGCGAATGGGGAGAGATAGCCGACATGCGCCTCAGCGCCAAGGATGAGAACGAGCGCAAGACGATGAATACCCATCTGCATATTCTGGAACCTTATACCAATCTTTTCCGCATGTGGAAGGATACCCGTCTGGAGAGGCAACTGCGCAATTTGATAGGCCTTTTCACGGAACGGATTCTGAATATCAAGACCGGTCATCTGGAATTGTTCTTCAATGATGATTGGGTTAGTAAATACCGCATTGTCTCCTATGGGCACGATATCGAAGCCTCCTGGTTGATACACGAGGCTGCCCTTGTTCTGGGCGATAAGGACCTCCTGGAGAAAGTGGAACCACTTGTAGAATACATCGCTGCCGCTGCCGATGAAGGATTGACGCCCGACGGCAGCATGATATACGAGACTTTTCTGGATAAAGGAAAGACCGATACCGACCGCCACTGGTGGGTGCAGGCCGAGAACGTAGTGGGACATGCCAACCTCTACCAGCACTTTGATGACGAAGTGGCCATGCAGAAGGCTCTCCGATGTTGGGACTTCATCAAGCAGCATCTGGTAGACTACAAGTACGGAGAATGGCATTGGAGCGTGCGTGCTGACGGCACGGTGAACACCGATGATGACAAGGCGGGATTCTGGAAATGTCCGTATCACAACGGACGTATGTGCATGGAAATTATTGAACGTTTTTCATAGGTTTTCTATCATAAGAAGATGAATAGATTGATGGTTTTGGGGATTCTTGTCTGGATGGGGATTGCGCTGCACGCGCAATCTCTTTATCCGGACTTCAGCAAGCTGAACTTCGGGTGCGACGGAAACAGCATTACCGCAGGCGAACAATGGTCTAAGACTGTAGTGGATAAACTCGGATTCGCTACACATCACAACGTGGCGGTCGGTTCTGCCACATGGGCATGCCATCCCGATACTCAGGATTATGGCAGCGAAGCTTTTGCCGGCATCTCTGGCGGTTGGCAGGTTACGGAGGATAGGCATGAGTTACAGATGCGGCACAACAACGTGTCAAAGGTGCATATCCAGAAGTTCATAGCCGAAGTGGAAAGTGGCGCTTACCCTGCGCCCGATGTCTTTGTGTTCTCTATGGGAACGAATGACCGTAACTTGGGTAGTGCCGAAGAGGCCCTTAAAGGGAAGACGCTCGATGAAGTAGATGTCAACACCATGGCGGGCGGTGCCCGTTGGTCCATTCAGACCATTCTGGAGCATTATCCCCAATGCCGCGTATTCGTGTGCACGCCGATTCAGACCGGCAACCCCGAACACAATGCACTGAATCTGCAGAAGATTGCCATCTTGCGTGAGTTGTGCCGGGCGCTTTCCGTGTAGCTGATAGACTGTTACTCCAATTGTGGTATCACCGAAAAGTTTGAGCAGCCTTCCGGTAGCGGGCGCTATCTGCGCGACGGGTTGCATCCCGACAAACCGGGGCAGGAGCTGATGGGCCGTTACATCGCGAAGGAGATACGGAACCATTTCTTTTAGTTCCGTTCTGCATATTCCGGTTGGAATAACTTATCATTTAGGGCTTGTAAAGCCCTTTTTTTGTCTGTATTCTTAATGACGAATGCCACGTCATTATTGCTGCTGCCATATGAAATCATCCGTAGGGGGATGTCCTTTAGCGCCTCCATAATCTTTGCCTCAAACCCGGCATATTCCCATTGCATGTTGCCCACCACGGAGACGATGGTCATGCGGTCTTCTACCAATACATGGGCATATTGGCGTAGTTCGGAGATGATGTTCGATAAACGAGTGCAGTCGTCTATAGCCACAGATACGTCCAGATTGGAGGATACCAGCAGGCAGAGGGGGGTACGGTACTTGGCAAAAATGTCGAAAATCTTGCTGATGAACAGATAGGGACACAGATTATGGTTCGATTCGAACTTTATGTATATGATGTGGTCCTTGGCGGCTATGGCCTTGATGATATTGTCGTCCTGCAGGTTGGAAATTAGCGTGTCTTCTGCCGACGGTTCCATAGAGTTAAGCAACCGGACGGGAATATTCCTTAGGCGTGCCGGGGCGATACAGAAGGGATGCAGTATCTTGGCACCATAGAAGGCCAGTTGTTCGGCTTCGTTGAAGCTGAGGCGTTTCACGGGGCGGGTACCTGACACCTCGCGCGGATCATTGTTGTGCATGCCATCTATGTCCGTCCATATTTGTATCTCGTCTGCTTGGAGGGCGGTGCCAATGAGGGAAGCAGTGTAATCACTGCCGCCGCGTTTCAGGTTATCTGTTTCGTTATAGGCATTCTTGCAGATGAAACCCTGAGTGATGAAGAGATTGATGCCGGGATGGCAGGCAAGCTGTTCTCGGAGTTTTTGTTCTATATATTCCAAGTCGGGTTCGTTGTCGGGGCCGGTACGCATGAAGTCGAATGCACAAAGCAGTGCATTGGGAATTTTCAGCTCGCGCAGGTAGAAATGCATCAGAGCGGTACTGATAAGTTCGCCTTGTGCCAGCACCTCCTTCTCTTCGACGGAGGTGAAAGAGTTCTTGGTAAATTTCCATAGTTGCTGGAAGCGGTCGAGGATATAATCTATTGCTTCCCGTTTCAGTTTCTCGTCGGTCAGCAACCC
>NZ_JBCNZM010000105.1:0-6714 GCF_040227615.1 Bacteroides sp. RTP31139st1_H2_RTP31139_211217
CTCAATACCGTTTGAGCGATCATGCGCAAAAACGTTTATCTGACAGTAAGTGTCTTGGTAGGTACTTCCTTTATCTTGGATAGTTTGTGGCAACCGGATAACAACAAAGTCCTTCATCGCCTTTTGTTCAGCAGCCGGACGATCTGTTATGAAAACCTTTTCACCAATGCCGGTTACTGCATCAGCGATTTGTTTTAATATATCCATACGTCTATAAACTGTCCGTCCCATCATTTCATTGGTTTAAAGTTCTTGAATAATGTATTTTGTGCCCTTTGAAATGTTCCGGTCAGAACATCTGCATTCAACACATTCTCCAAATAGGTTGAATATTCAGTACCCGTGCACATTACTATCTCAAATCCTTTACGTGATTCCGACTTATATCTTTTCAAGAAATCAAAGGAGAATGCTTCGCCATAACCTTTATCAGTTTCTATTGTTCCAGTAAAACGTCTGTTCTGATTATCATAACTGACACCTACAAATGTTTCACCTTTAGTCAGCTTTACTCTCACCGGTTGTTTCATTGAATCTCCACTACAAACGAAATAGGAAAATCTACCGTCCATGAATAATCCGCACGCATAACTGGTTATTGTATTACCCGTAAGATTCCGAAAGCCTGACTTGTTATCAAGTGCATCTTGGATAAGTTCTTCACAGCATTTAGTCAAGACATCAAAGATATATCCTGAAACAAGCTCCTTTGCCTTCCTTATTCCTTCATCAAACAATACTTCATTGCTCCGGTTATCCATGCGTTAATTTTTTGCAAGATTGAAATACACAGTTGTTCCCAAATTTCCGGCATAGCTATCAGTAACCATACATTGAGTGAAAGTGCCTTGTCTGTCCGTGACATCTATCAGATCACCGGCCAATATTCCTTCAACAATTCCGGGAAGGCTCAACAGATAATCGCTCTTTATCACATTATCGGTTTTGAATGTCCGCAAATTTGTACTACCTTCCTTTCGGCATATACCTTCATACAAGATCACCTTCTCACCATCACTGAAAGAATCCTCACCTATAATTCGGTAAACAGTACATTTGTGCGGATGCCGTGGATTATTTACTTTCATACTCAAAAATTGACTATTCTGATTTTAGTGCCCTTTACAACTTCTTCATCCCATTTCTCATACAGTTCTTTCGCCATTTCACGGAGTTGCCGCTTGTCGTATGCGCTGGTCTGCCAACCACCTTCCTTATGCTTCCATCCCCCGTCACTGTCTTCGGTATCATTCTTACTGCTTGGAGTGCTTGCACACCACATATAAATATCGGCAGTGGCAAGATCAAGTTGCCTTTCGGTCAGTTCACTTACCATTGTTCCAAAAGCGATTTTCCGCTTGACAAGAACCCTTTTGAGGGCGTTATCCGCTATTTCATAAGCGGTTGCGCCACTCAAAAAGTCTTCAATGGTCATATCTTCCGTATGAGAAAGTTCCTCACTCATTCTTGCATGAAGTTAAGAGTTACACAGTCACAGTAGAAATGAACATATACTGCGGCATTCTCGGCACACACATTTGGGCGGCTTCACTTTCAATATAGATTGAATGTGTTTCAGGATTGGCTCTCTGTGTCAGTTTCAAACGTCCACCGTCATAAGAAGCAACCTTGTTTGCCTCATATCCCAAAGTCAAAGGTTCCACACCTTGAATTGTACCAATCTGACCTACCGGTATAAAGGCGATATTGGTAGCCTTGAAGTTTTCCACTTGTTCAGTGATAAGATCAGGCTGTCCGTCTGCATCCTTACCGGGCTTGTCAACAAAAGCATAGCTGTCACGTGGTACGATTTCATCCACTTTAACCAGTTTCTTGAAAATGGCTTTCAGGCGGTCTTCATCTTCATTCTGTGCATTGGCAATAACCGTACTATCATCCGTCACAGTCGGATAGAGAGAATGACCGATACGTTTAAGAACCGCAGTATGAGTCATTAAATCATCCCACAAGTCCTGCGCCAGCTCCATCCTGATCTTGCCCAAATAATGATATTTGCGGCGAATCTCTTTCACTCTGTTCTTTATATCCATAATCGGATCAGAGGCAGAGCCTTGATTTGCCGGAATATGTTCATCCTTAGTCCACCAACAGCTTGTGCCGGGCAATACCTGGTAATGGTTTCCAGGGATATTAAAGTCAATAGTGATACCCTTCAAACCACGTGGGTTGTTATCAGTATCAATAGTGAACTTACCCGTGGAAACAATTCTCATTCGCTGGTGAGTAAGCGCATTGTAGTACGATCCGATAAGACCGTCAGCACTTTCATCAAGCAAGCCCAAGAACACATTCTGCATCTCTTCCGTCAATGCGGACATGCCTACCCGTTGCAACAGCTGTAATTGTTGTCTCACAGTCACACGGTTCAAACGGTAGAACTTCTTTTGAGTCGGGATATTACCCGTCCTTCCTTCGAGTTCTCCCAATGCAGCTTCATAACCCGGACTTTCCGGATCAACGTAAGCTGGCAGCGTTTTCACGCCGAGGCTCGTAATAAGCTGGGAGAAAGTATAATCCAACTTGGTTGCTTCAAATTCAAAACCATCAATTTGAAGTAGGTCATACTTCTCCTTGTAACGGTCAATAAATTCTTGCCAAGTGTCCCCACCAAGCCCATATTCGATAACCTTGTACAAATCAATAGGAAGTGTATTCATACAATTGTCGTGTTTTAAATGTTATTTTCAAATTCTTCTACTGCACCCATACAATTTGAGGAAGTGTAGTAATCTTTTGCAGGATAGCAACCACTTTTTCGTCAAACATGTACTGATAAATCTCTCCGGCATAGACTACTGTCCCACTGGCCTTCGTGTTTTCACTGGCTACAAGAACATCTTCTTGCAAATAGCCATTAATACCAAGAGTGGTAATATCTGATTCAGCCGCCTTAATCTGTTCGTCCGTATAGGCTTTAAAAGTCTTGCCTGAAAGATCAAACTTCACTGCTGTACCGGCAGGAATCTTGCCAACCGCAACCCAATCGGAAATGTTACTCACCATACCACCGCCCGGATAACGGTGACGGATTTCACGCCACACTTTACGGGCATGTCCGTATTTCACGGTGTTCACATCAAACGTGTTACCCATTGTTCCCATACATTTATTGTTTTAGAGTTAATAATTTCAATTCTTCTTCCAGCCTTCCTTCTTGCCTTTACGTTCAAAGTATCTGCTGGCTGCATTGTGTTGTGTTCCACCTGAACCGTCAGAAGTTCTTGGGGCGGTGCCATAACCCCTGCACGCCTTATATTCTGCATCATATTTCGGCAGAAATTCAGTAACCAGTTCATCCACAGTTTTCTTGGTATCGAAAGTTACCCCTTGTAAGGTCTTGCTCAACACATAATCATCATTCGCTTGTTTGGCCTTCATTGCAGCCGTAACCTTCTTCAACAAATCAGCTTGAACCTTTTTGCTGTCTTCCGCGTCTAAACGTGCTTCCAGTTCTTTCAGTTTCTTCTCCAGTTCATCATCGTTTTTCGGTGGTACCGGTGGAGTTGGAGGTGTCGGGGGAGTCGGTTTGGGCTTATAGTTTTTCTTAAAGTCCTCAACTCTGGTTGCGACATCATGGTTGTACTGTCCTTGCATCCCTTTCAGAAAATTCACAGCCTTGTTCCAATAAGCCTCGTCAGGCTCCGAACCTTCGGCTATGGGATTAAGTTCTACATACGTCTGTAATGTCTGCGGTGAAAAACTGGTTTCTCCAAGTTTCTCACTTAATGTGGATAAGATTTTTTCTTGTTCCATCGTGTTTATTTTGTGTTTATGTTGAATAAAAAAAGAGTCAGACAATGCTTTTTGCATCAATCTGACTCTTTGGTCTTATTTTCCATTTAATAGTGGGCAGTATTGGACTCGAACCAATGAAGACGAAAGCCAATAGATTTACAGTCTATCCCGTTTGCCACTTCGGTAACTACCCGTTTTGCGGAAGCAGAAGGATTCAAACCTCCGAAGCCTTTCAGCTTGCCTCTTTAGCAAAGAGGTGGTATCGTTCACTCACCCATACTTCCAATATGCGACCTACAAGATGTCTCGGTGAAACCACCGCATTTCCCTTGTATTTCGGACGTTATTCATTCTGTGTAGCGTATCAGAGAATCGAACTCTGGTTTCCACCGTGAAAAGGTGACGACCTAACCGTTAGTCGAATACGCCATTTGTTGAGATACAAGGATTTGAACCTTGAATAGCAGAACCAAAATCTGCTGTGTTGCCATTACACCATATCTCAATATGCGCGAAGAGAAGGACTCGAACCCCCCGACAATCAGGTTTGGAATCTGACGTTCTTCCAACTGAACTATCTCCGCTTCATTGCGCCCGGTGATAGAATCGAACTACCGACCTTTACATTAACAGTGTATTGCTCTACCAATTGAGCTAACCGGACAATATACCTATACTCACCTAACCTGCGATACCCCATTTCAGCGTACCTGTGGGAATTGAACCACACCGTATAGGTTTTGTGGAAAGAGATGAAATCGAATCACCTTAACCGGATTTTCAGTCCGGCGCATACACCACGTCTGCCATCTTTCCATATTCTCCCTTTATCCCCATACGCCACATCGAAGGGAGAAACAATGCGGCAACTCCAACTATTGTTGCGGAGATTCGACTCGAACGAATGACCTTTGGGCTATGATCCCAACGAGCTACCAGCTGCTCCACTCCGCGATATTATCCTGAAAACTACTTTGTACCCACAATATCCACATTTATGTAGTTCTTGCATCTACGACACTTCACTCTCAATATAACAACACCATTGACATAGCTTATATCAGTTAGTTTCTGACCGCATATCGGACATAAAACTATCTTGTTGTATATTTCCCTTTGATCTGCATCTTTATCCGCACTAATTTTTATCATACTCCATGTTTTCGTTGCAAATATATGTACTGGATTTCTTTTCTCAAAACATTTTTGATATTATTTTCTATTAAAATGTAGAAAATAATACTCTTTATGCGTATTTTTGTACTGCAATATTAGAATCAGAGCTTATAGGCCGGTCTCCACATGTGTAATGTGAGGATCGGTTTTC
This sequence comes from Bacteroides sp. RTP31139st1_H2_RTP31139_211217, assembly GCF_040227615.1. Lineage (NCBI taxonomy): Bacteria > Pseudomonadati > Bacteroidota > Bacteroidia > Bacteroidales > Bacteroidaceae > Bacteroides > Bacteroides sp. RTP31139st1_H2_RTP31139_211217. Next base: position 5,084 of record NZ_JBCNZM010000105.1, read on the forward strand.
TTTTTATGGAGAAATATAGTGGAATAAAAACGGTTAATGCCAGTTTGGTGCTTGATTATGAATATATCCAAATGTTAAGGGACGCGGATAGGAAAATTCCTAATCCGAATAAGATAATCGCACAAGGTGGAGGGCAGGAAAACATGCTCTCCACCCCGGCTGATATTACCATCTGTGGGGGATGCCGTGGAGGAAGTAAAACTTTTACTCTTCTTATGGAAACATTGAAAGATATAAAAAATAAAAACTTCCGTTCTGTGCTTCTCCGGCATGAGATAGACGATCTCTCTGATATGGTAGAAACATCATCCACCTTATATGATGATTTTGGGGAATACAACAAGTCCAAAAACGACATGCGCTGGAATTTCTATAAAGGTGGATTTTTAAAATTCAGCTATCATGCTGACACACTTGACGATTTCAAAAAGCGTTTTCAAGGTAAACAGTTCGCATATATAGGTGTGGATGAAATAACCCACATGGAATATCTCAAATTCAAATACCTTATCACTTGTAACCGTAACGCCTTTCATATCCGTAACCGCTTTATCGGAACATGTAACCCTGATCCTGACAGCTGGGTTGCAAAATTCATTGACTGGTGGATCGGAGAAGATGGTCTTCCAATCCCGGAACGTGATGGCAGAGTCCGGTATTGTTTTATGGACGGGGACAATGTTTCAGGTATATATTGGGGAGATACCCGTGAGGAAGTATATGAGCAATGCAAGGATATTATACACGCCTACTGGAAGCCGGAGTATGAGCAATATGGCACACCACAAGAACTGTTTATCAAGTCGGTTACTTTTATTGAAGCAAAACTTTCCGATAATGTAAAACTGATGTCTTCTGATCCGACCTATTTGGCTAACCTTGTCAACCAGTCAGACGAACAACGCGCACGCGATCTTGACGGTAACTGGAAATACAAAGCTGCCGGAGATGATATAATAAAGCTGACTCACATGGAAGCCTTATACCGCAATTCCATGCAGATAGGTGATGGAATACGCCGGGTATCATGTGATGCGGCATTTGAGGGTGGCGACAGTCTTGTCATGTGGCTGTGGGAAGGATGGCATATAAGAGACATATTTGTTTGCAAACTTGACAGCAAGAAAACAGTCGATACCGTAAAAGCGATGCTGGAAGAATGGCATGTAAGAGAAGAATGCTTCACCTATGACCTTAACGGACTCGGACAAATATTCAAAGGCTTTTTCCCGAATGCAATCCCATTCAACAACAAAGAAGCCGTGGAAGAGAAATTCAAATACATCTATGCGAATTTAAAATCACAAGCGGCATATCTGTTCGCACAAAAAATTATCAACCGGGAGATTTCCATTGAACCGACTCTTCTTGAACGCAAGTTCTCCGGCAAAGGGTTTGAGAAAGTTCCCCTTAGACAGATTCTCGACAAGGAAAGGAAAGCGATACGAAAGGATGAAGACAGTGAAGAGAAAGGCTGGACTATTATCAAGAAGATTATAATGAAAAAATTAGTAGGTCATTCTCCCGACTTCATAGAAGCATTGCTTATGCGAATGATTTTTGAAATTAAACATAAACGCAAACACATAAAAGGTTTAGGATTAATATGATAGCAGAGATTCTTACAAAAA
>NZ_JBCNZM010000105.1:6772-16250 GCF_040227615.1 Bacteroides sp. RTP31139st1_H2_RTP31139_211217
ATCCAACAACTTGTACATCTATGTGGCAATGACATTCATCATGAGCTGACCGATACCAAAGTTGATGAAAGTTCACGGGAAATATTTCTCGAATTTCAAAAAGGATGGCTGGATAAAAATATGGAGATTGCATTTTACGAATATGCCAAAAGTGTAAAAATAACGGGAGATGCAGCAATCGTATTCTATATGAATGAAGGCAAGGTGTTCACCAAGAATCTCTCCTATTTTGATGGTGACACTCTTTATCCTCACTACGATTCCATAACCGGTCAAATGACACTGTTTGCCCGGCGATACAGCGACTATGACGAAGAGGGAAAGGAACTCATTTCTTGGGTGGAAGTGTGGGATAATAAAAAAATGTACCGTTACCGGCAGGATAAAAGGGGAATAGCCGGAGCAATAAACAAAGTGAAACAGTATTTCGGTATTGAAGGATATACATTAGTGGAAGAACACGATCATGGATTTACCGAATGTCCGGTTGTATATTATCGGGACAAACACGGTGCCTGCTGGAGCTTTTCACAAGATAATATCGACAAGTACGAACTGGCTATTTCCCATTTGTGTCAAAACAATATGGCATACGCATTTCCAATCATGTTACTTAAAGGTGAAGATGTTGAGATTCAGGGAGATATGTATGGTGCGGTAAAAGCTATCACTATGGGGAAGGATGATGATGCAGGCTTTATGAATCGTCCCGAAGCATCACAATCATTTGAACTTCAAATTAATACATTACTTAAAATGATTTTTATGGGGAGTTTTGTTGTCATGCCTCCCGAAGTAAAGTCAGGAGATTTACCGGGTGTTGCTATCAAGCTGATCTATTCACCATCTTTGGAAAAAGCCATGATTGACTGCAAGGAATTTGACGAATCAATAGACAAAATGAAACGGCTGTTCCTGCACGGATATGGAACAGAAAAAGGCCAACTTACCAAATTCCTCAATTTGAAAATTTTTTCGTGGGCAGTTCCATACGTCCACCAAAATGCAGCCGAATTGGTATCGAACTTGGTACAATTAGTCGGTGCCGGTATTTTATCAAAAGAAACCGGCTCGGAAGAATCCGGCTATGGAAAAAACAATGAATGGGATCGTATCATGCGTGAATATAAGGAACAGCAACAAGCTGACTTGCTATATCAACTGAAAATCAAGAAAAATGAAAATAAAGAGGGTAATGCAAAATGATCTGTACCAACGCGGAGCGCGAAAGCAATCCCGTACTCCGCGCTCTGAATCCAATGTAACTATACATTAGGAAAAGCCGCCTCTGCCTACATAAAATAGACAGAGGCTTTACTTTTTCAACAATTTGGTTGATAAGCTTGTGTTATAACAAGTCAGCTTCTACATTGCAAAAGTAATGAATGAATTGAATATGACACTACTTTCGATACAATTTTTTATTATAAGGCTTTCGAGGATATTTCCGGTTAAGCTTCTTTTGCAGATCATCATTGATACTTTCATTCAGAAGGATTTTAGAATTTAGCACCCGGACTTTTCCAGTAAGTTCCATAATAGTTTTAGATTGTGTCGCATTTTGTTTTGAAAGCTCAACATTGGCAATAGCCAGTTTGCTGCATTCTGATGCAAGATGATTGAGTTTCTTTGTGCTGATTAATGATAATCCAAACATAATATTCTGATATTTAGTATGTTAAATAATTATATTGCTGATACGGGAACGGCAAAGCATTTACAATGACCGTGATACGGTGGTAATTTGTCCCATTCCACATGAAATCCGACTTCATCGTCACAAATGTTACAAGGATAGGAGCTGCCACGCATGACAAAGAACCCTACGGCTCCACAGGCTTTAGCCTGCAATTCCCAATGCTTCATCCAACCCTCTGCCACAGCATACTCCGTCAAATCTGACAGTGCAGTCCAAGAGCTTACAGTACGTCCTACTCCAAAAGACTCCTGAACACCGAGTCTTGAAATAATCGGATAACCCTTTGAAATAGCTCTCTGTACATGCTCATTAAGCAATGGCGTTTTTACCGACTGCCTGATAGATGAAAGTAATTTGTCTTTGGAAAGGTTCAGTAGTAATCCGGCGGCAATGGCCGTTTCAACCTCCTTTGAAAACCGGTCAACATATTCTCTTGCACGTTGTGTGAAGGTTTTGCCGTATGATTCTCGCGTTATACATGTTATGATTGCATCCTTATTATCCTCATGTGTCGCTACTGCCAAAGTATAAGTATAGTCTTCAATTATTTCAAGAAGGGATAAAATAATGGCATCCACTTCCTCCTGCAACTGTCTGTTTGCTGAAAAACGGAATAGTTCAGGGCTGATCTTGTACCGGTATGAAATATCTATAATTTGCTTTGCCGCCTCGATCATTACAATTTGAAGATTGGTACGCATGGATAGCTCCGCATCCAGACGTTGACGGAGGTATTCTTTGGCCTCTTCAATTTCCTTATCAGTCGGTACCCTCATTTTTATGTTCCTCCTTAATACCTTCCTTGATACTATTCATGTTTCTCTCTTCTTCCAGTATCTTGGCATCATCTTCCGGTGATACTGGTTGCTGCAAGCCTCGTAGCCGTTCGGTAAGATCAGAATAGCTTTTAAAAAACTCTTCCATAAACTTAACGTCAGGGGTTGCATTACTAATAAGGAAACATACTTTGATCCATGTTTCCAAATATTCACGAAGTTCCTTATTGTTGGTTAACTCCCGAATCCGGGAAAACATTCCGTTATCATCCCGAAAACGCATACTCCAAAAACCTGACACTGCCTTAATACTGATCCAGTCATGTTCACTACCATTATCCCTCGTAACAATAAAGTTACCTACCTGAATACCATTTGTTTTTTTGCTCATAATCCTATTTTTAATTTACGTTCAAATCTATCTCCAAGATTAAAAAAGTATTCCTTACCGTAAGAGTTTATACGTTCTTCATCCGATGATACTTTATTCATTTCATAAATCAAGCAACTATACCTATCATCATCAGGAAGAAGCCCTTTGCACTCTTCTCTGATATAAATATGATGCTTCCCATTTACCCAATAAAATTCAGAGAGAAATCCACCAAGAAGCATTTCAATCATTTTTTGGTGTCTGACAGACAATTCTCCTTGCACTGCTATATCCATTACAATGCTCTTACCTTCTATTGTCTTCAATTCACATGAATAGTTCAAGGCCCGAAGAATAGACATCAGCTCAACACTTAACTCTATGTGATTCATATTTTTCATACTTTTACTATTTCAAATTCATCTGCATGTTTCTTACCAATCCAATCCCGTTTCTGATTTTCAGTTGCGCTTTCGTAGATTCTTCCTCGCTTAGACAAATGCCTTTTCCTAAAAATACCTTCTTCTCCAAGTTTGTCATAATCTCTTCTTGAAGGGGATAATCCCTTTGCCCTGCAAAAGAACAATCCCGTTTCCTTGTGTCTAAATTTTACTGCCATGCTTATTCCTCCCATGGATTTTCGTCTTCTTCCTCAACGTAAATCCGTTTTAATTTGTCTGATACTTCTTCAAGCTCACGCTTCATTTGATTTACATGAAATCCAGCTGGCATAGGGATTTCCAATGCTCCCCGTAGGTTATCTATTTTTTCAATAACCTCTGCAAATTCATCCGGTGCGATCATACTATTTGGTTCTTATTTTTAATTGTTTGATAATCTTCTCCACAGCGTCCAAGTCAAAAACAGTTGTTCTCTTCTCCATGTGGTACGTCCCCTCCAGTTTCTTCTCCCGGAACAAACGCTGGACTTGATAAATGCTCAATGACAAGCAGGCCGCAAGCCCTTCATGGGTATAAGCGTATCGTTTGCCATCTTGATAAACCGGTTTAGCGATCCTTTGCTTATAGTTACCCCGTAGGTCTTCCCGTTTCTCATAATAGAGTTTTTCCGTCAAGGCTGTTCCATACAAACCATACACCTGACCATTCGGGGTTCTTTTTTTACGATAACCGGCTTCCGAAAGAATACGTCCGAATACTGTCACATTCTCTTCTTTGGCATTATTGTCCCTACACCATTTGCAATATTTCCGGTACAGAATGGCCGAAGACATCCATTTGGGTTCAATATCGGCAATTTCCTCATAGCGGCACAGATAGTTCATTTGATACATGAACTTCATTACGGTACTACTTTCCGACTGATATTCATCCATGACATTTTCAAGCTCCTTACTGTCTGTCAACTTATAACCATTGGCGATAAAACGGTCACGTCCTTCCAATATCCAATTGAATATAGCTGGGTATTCGGCCTCCAAATCCCGTGACAGTTCTTTTTTCTGCCGGGCTTTGGGTATCTCCACCTCAAAGGGAATAATGCAAATACGCCGCCTCATTCCATAGCTCCAGTCTTTCAAATACGGCATTTGGTTGGCATTTGCCATAAGCAGGGGAATATTGTAAGCAGTGAAGTTATCGCCATAGATAGGCCGGGCTTCGGTAGGTTCACCACTGATAAGGCTCTTCAACGTGTCACTATCCTTACCAAACTCTAACGCTTGTATTTCAGAACAGTAGTTCAACCGCTTGCCATTAATGAAAGCGATATTTTTTTTTCTCTCATTTCCAGTAATCAATGCACCTATGCCGAAATTGCTGACATTCTCCCGGCCAAGTATGCCCATGATCGTTTCAAAGACTACACTTTTGCCATTGGAGCCGGAGCCACGAAGAACAAGCATAGTTTCCATTTTCGCCACACGCCGGTCAACAAAAATACTTCCAAGAAACTCCTGCAAAACTTTTTGCATGTTTTTGTCCGGCAAAACTTCATCCAGGAACATTCTCCAAAGAAAGACATGCTCTTCCGGCTTGTAGTCATAGGGAACACATGTAGTCTGTACCCAACGGCTGTTGAAAGAATGCGCACGGCGAGCACTCATATCAAACACACAGTTATTGAACACCACAATGGCATTATCAGGCTTCAAGGCTTTTCCTGCCACCACACGCTTACAGACTTTCAGTACACCCTCCACACGGGAATAATCACCATTGGGCATTTTGCATTTACGCATCAAGTCATATATCAGATTGCCAAAATCATCCCATGCCATCTCTTCATATATTCGGCCACTGAAATAGTAAGGCGTACCATTGAACTTACAAATCGAAGATCGTATAATGGCTGCACGCATCAAGTCCTGCACAGCGTCAACACGCGCTGCACTTTTGAACTCTTGTAAGGCGGCATCCAGTTTCTCGCCTTTCATAAGCCCGAAGACCTCATTTAACAACTTCCTATACTTTCCCTTCTCCATGTACAATCTATGAATTTGAATACCCGGCACGGGTTAAGGCCTCAACCATATATACTGACAGATTATTTATAGCAACATCTCCTGAATATCCAAATCGCCACAAATCAGTACGCCAGTCCTCTAAAGATGTGTCACAAGGTATATGATATTTTTGCATAATATCTCGCATCACCGCACAATCTTCATATCTTTCCTCTTCCTGCGCTTTTCTGAACACAGAAACAAAAACGTATCGCCCATAATCAAACAATATAGACTCAAACTTATTCATACCACCGTTTTTATACCCGAAAACAAAGCATTTCTACTGTTTTTATGCTATTTTTCAAGTGTTTTATGCCACAAATATAGCTTATTTTCTACATAATTACCATATAAATACTATTATTTTCTACTTAAAATATAGAATAAACACGCTTTTTTGAAGTCTTTTTGCCATGTTTTTATTCGTTGCATCATTCAATATCAATAATCGCAAAATATTGATAAACAAAGGAAAACGACTCTATTTCAATAGAAAATACAGATGAAACATTCTCTCTGATATGTATGGTTTATGTAGGGTTTTAAAGGCAACTATACATATATAACATATTGAAATACAAATCAATGGAAAAATAGTGCATAGTATGTATAGTTTTTTATGCAAACCATATATTATATATTTTTTTCCATACGCAATTTACATATAAACTATACATACTATACATTAAATTTCCATTGACCTAATAATGAATGATTTACACATGTATAGTTATGAAGTAAACTATACATATACTATACATTTTCAGAAGTAAAACTATACATCGGACATTCACTTTTGTAATTTATCATTGGAAAAGCCTTAAAAACATCCATTATTGGCTCCAAAAAAGAAAAAAATAAAAATCTTGACCGGGATTGAAACATGCTTGGTGTCTTGGGTAGCCGGGGGGGGGTGCCCTCCCTGCTTTCATTATCCAGTTAACCGGCAAAGAAGGAGAAAAGCCGCGTTTTGTCTTGATTCTCTTTATATTATACCTATAATATTAAATATTATCCGGCTTTTCCGCTCCTTCTGCTTTCCGCTTTGCTCGATCAGCTATAAAAAGGCTGCATCTATAACATTGCAAAGGTAGATAATAATGTACTGTTTCCTCTTCTTCCGTATTTTCGTCCTTCTTCATCTGTTGTAAATCGGCTATTTTCATTAATACATCTGCACGATCTTTTCCCCTCAAATAAGGCAAAGTTTGTTCGAGACCTGACAAAACCGCGTCTTTATCTCGGTATTGTACAACATTCCCGGCTTTTTCTTCCTCTTCTGTTTCTGTGTTTTTCTTTTTCTTCTTGCTTTTGGGGCTATCATTGTCAGGAAGGAAGGCGGCGCGGTTATCTTCAAAAGACCGTATTAGTTTATTAATGCCGGGTTTATCCTTTGCAAGTTGGGCGGCTCCGCGTTGCGCCGTTTCTATTTTGGTTGATCGTGGTCTAAATATAGTTGCGTATGCTTCGCCACGACTGGCACCGGATGCAACAAGCATACAAAAGAAAACATCATCCGGGGTTAATTGATAAATTTGCTGTAAATCTGTTACGCGCTTACTGTACACCATATAAAACGATATGAAAGAGTTTATTATATTGGCGTCTCGCGCTCTGTAACTTGCTACAAAGTTAAACAAAGGCTATAAATAAAGCAAATAAGCATATTTAGATGTTTACATCTATAAATATTTCCTTACTTCTTAAATGCTTTATATTTATTCCCTTGTTGTTATATAATATACTGATAATCAATATATTATACAAGTATTAATAAATGCAAAAATAGAATGTTTCCTTAAAAATAAAGATACATTTTGTTTTGTATTACAAATATTATTCGTACCTTTGTAATACAGAAAAGGAGATAAACGGTTAACGTCTTCCACACTTTCCCGTTTTTACTTCTTCTTTGGTTGAATGTTTAATTTAAAATATAAGATCATGGAAGTATTACTAAACTTACAAAACAAAAATGTAACGTTAAACGCCGTACATGTAGCCCCAGAAGGTACAAACTGTTGCAACCGTTTAAAGGTTCATTTTGATGTGTTTCAAGAAACAGCGAAAAAAGCCGCTATTATAAGACTATCAACGGCAAATAGTTTTGAATTGATTCACTATCAGGATAAACACATAGCGTTATTAATTCCTTTTGATCGTATTCAAAAGATTTCATACTAATAAAAAGCCGGATCAGTGCGTTAACTTCTCCGGCCTCCCTTTAAACTTTGCGTTTATCGGTTAACGTCTTCCACAACGTTAAATGCAAAGTTAAGGGAAAAACAAAGACAAACCAAGTTTCACCCTTTAAATTTTGCGTTATGAACACAGATTTATTAATTATCTATATTCGCAATTCTCGCGATATTTACGCGCTTACTGAATGGCTGCAAAATACACTTTTGAAAAAAGTAAACCGCGGCTTAACTCCTTCCGTTGAATATCTTGCAAACTGTTCCACTATGAAAAAGATCGTTCGGATGGCTGCAAAAATGCTTTCCGATCAGGATCATAAGACCGCAACCAAGCAAGAAAAAGAACAAGCGGCAAGAGAACACGCGGCCTATATTATCGGATGCGTGGAATATCTTTCTAAATTCTAATAATAACTATTTTTCCGGGGCTGTCATGGCTCCGGGTTACTTCTTACTTTCATTATTCACCCTTTAAATTTTGTATTATGACAACTACAAATAGACTTTGTTACACAGTATCAAAAAGATATATTCAAGCCGGGACAACCTTTAAAATCAATGTTAAAATATTACTGGCTGATGATTGCAAAAATAATATATGCGATTGGAGTATAACGGCGGATATTTACGAACAACGCAAAAACGGGCGTTTCGTTTGGTGTGCTGGTGGTTGCTGCCATGAAGAAATACTAAAGCGTTTCCCACAGTTTAAAATGTTCGTTGATCTTCATTTGTCTAATCATTACGGCGCGCCAATGTACCCAGTTGAAAACGGTTTTTACCATATTACGAACAGCAGCAAAGAAACTGCAATTAACTATTTGCGTATCACGGAAACGGAATATAATTTGCTTTATCAGGCAGAAGATAAACAATACTTTAAATACCTTCTTTATACGCTTGGTATCGTTGAACGCTGGAAAAGAGAATCTAACGAGGCTTTAAAAAAGCTGGAAGAATTAACCGGGCAAACATGGGAAAACCCATATAAGCCGGAAAACGAACGTTTTACTTTGAAATTGACGGACGAAGAACGTACAACTATAACTAACAGAATAAACGATGGTTATTATCGCCCTGAAGCTGTACAAGCGCGAAAAGACGAAGAAAAGCGCAAAGCATACGAGAAAAAACGCGCTGAAATAATTAACGATTGCAAAAAGAAACAACAAAAGGCCGAAAATGAAAAGCGGGTTATGTTGGCCGTTCTTGATGCCGGGTTATCAGTTAATAATGTGATATATTACGATCATAGTAACGAGCTTGTTTTTAATTGGAAAGACTACGAAACAAAAGTAACGGAGAACGATTTTAATAAATTCGTTTCCAGTGTTAACCGTTCTTTGTTGCCTGCTGGCATAACTTTTAAAATGAAATAGCCATGGCAAAATACACGATAACCAATCAAAAAGAATTGCGCCGGTCTTTTTGGGAGTTCTGCAAAGAGTTCGGAGGCGAATTTGAAAGAGAAGCCAACAAAAAGAAACATTCTTTTAAACTGGATTTTAATATAGCTTTCGGAGAATATAAAGACGGACTTTGTAAAGATGGTATTATATCGCAAAGTTTATACCAACGTGCAACACTTTATTAATAATAAGCTATGTTTTGTTTTATGCTGCTTTTATTCGGTGCCGTGGTGTTTATCTCCGGCACCGATCCCAAGAAATTAAAAGACTTCATAAATAAAAACGATCAATCAGACAAATTTTAAATTTATGGAGAAAAAGATATTATATCATATTGGGTTATATGGATTTAGAAAACTTATAGTTTATGTAATTAAGGATAACGGGGATAATACATCTATTGTTAGCCTTAACAAAGACGGTTCATTTCCTAAACACGTTTGGAACTGTAATTTGCATAACATAAACGAATAATACAAATATTCCACCGCGCCGGACGGTTTTCCGGCATTCCTTTAAACTTTTATATTATGACTACTTATATAATAGAATCCCC
>NZ_JBCNZM010000106.1:0-2691 GCF_040227615.1 Bacteroides sp. RTP31139st1_H2_RTP31139_211217
CAACATCGCTTCCGGTTCGCACGAGCATGTGGGCAATTACAGTGGCGTTACGGTAGATGCCAAGGAGGGGTATTTTGATTTCCAAGGTTACCACTTCCGTATTGTCGACCTTCCCGGAACCTATTCCCTCTCGGCCTACTCCCCTGAAGAAATCTATGTCCGCCGGCACATTATCAATGAAACGCCGGATATCATTATCAATGTTGTGGACTCTTCCAACCTGGAACGCAATCTCTATCTCACCACCCAGCTGATTGACATGAACGTGCGCATGGTGATTGCACTGAACATGTACGATGAGCTGGAAGCCAGTGGAAACACGCTGGATTATGTGAAGCTCAGCCAGTTGTTCGGAGTTCCGATGTTGCCTACGGTCAGCCGTAGCGGAAAAGGCATTGAACAGCTGTTCCATGTGATTATCAATATTTACGAAGGCGGCGACTTCCTCGACCATAAGGGCAGGATGCGCAGCGAGATATTGAGTGACCTTCGCAGCTGGCATCAGGAGTATGTTCCCGACCATGACTTCGGCAGCCATAAAGAAGAGATAGAACAGCCGCGTGGCTTCTACCGTCATATCCATATCAATCACGGTCCCGAGCTGGAACGTAGCATTGAGGAGGTGAAGCGCGTCATCAGCGTCAATGAGAACATCCGCCACAAATATTCCACGCGTTTCCTTGCCATCAAGTTGCTGGAGAACGACGAAGACTTGAAAAAGATTGTGGAAGAGTTGCCCAATGGAAAGGAGATTCTTGCCGTCCGCGACCGGGAAGAGGCACGGATTGCCGAGGTGGTGAACGAGGAGAGCGAGCAGGCCATCACCGATGCCAAGTATGGTTTTATAGCCGGTGCCCTGCGCGAGACCTATGTGGACAATCATCAGGATACGTCGCGGACCACTCAAATCATAGACTCAATCGTTACCCACCGCGTATGGGGCTATCCCATTTTCTTCCTTTTCCTTTATCTGATGTTCGAAGGCACCTTTGTGCTGGGCGACTATCCTATGCAGGGGATTGAATGGCTGGTAGGCGAATTGGGCGACCTGATACGCAACAAAATGTCCGAAGGACCGCTGAAGGACCTTCTGGTGGATGGTATTATCGGAGGTGTGGGCGGTGTCATTGTTTTCCTGCCGAATATTCTGTTGCTCTATTTCTTTATTTCCTTGATGGAAGACTCGGGCTATATGGCACGTGCCGCTTTCATTATGGATAAGATTATGCATAAAATGGGGCTGCATGGAAAGTCTTTCATTCCGCTGATTATGGGCTTTGGGTGTAATGTGCCCGCCATTATGGCTTCGCGTACCATTGAGAACCGCAAGAGCCGTCTGGTGACGATGCTCATCAATCCGCTGATGTCGTGCAGCGCCCGTCTACCCATCTATTTATTGCTGGTAGGCGCCTTCTTTCCGAACAATGCGAGCTTTGTGCTGTTAGTAATCTATGCCATCGGCATTCTGTTGGCAGTGGTCATGGCACGTCTTTTCTGCCGCTTTCTGGTGAAAGGAGACGATACGCCGTTTGTCATGGAGCTGCCGCCTTATCGTATGCCGACGTCCAAGGCCATCTTCCGCCATACGTGGGAGAAGGGGGCGCAGTATCTCCGCAAGATGGGAGGCATCATTATGGTGGCATCCATCGTTATCTGGGCATTGGGATATTATCCCAACCACGATGAATATGAAAGTGTGACGGAACAGCAGGAGAATTCCTACATCGGCCGGATTGGTAAAGCCATGGAACCGGTCATCGAACCGTTGGGATTCGACTGGAAGCTGGGCATCGGCATCCTTTCCGGCGTGGGCGCCAAGGAGCTGGTGGTAAGCACGCTCGGAGTGCTTTATGCCGACGATGCTGAGGCAGATGCCGCAAGCTTGGGTGAACGCATTCCGATAACGCCCCTGGTGGCTTTCGGTTACATGGTGTTTGTGCTGATTTATTTTCCGTGCATCGCCACGTTGGCAGCCATTAAAGGGGAGTCGGGCAGTTGGAAGTGGGCCGTGTTTGCGGGGCTTTATACTACTGCGCTGGCCTGGCTGATGTCTTTCGCAATTTATCAGATAGGAGGTCTGTTTTTATGATGAATAGTTGGCAGGAGTGGGTAGTAGCCTTATTGTTGTTGCTCTGCGCTGTGCGGATTGGCATGAGTATTTATTCTTTTTTTCATCGGGTCAAAGAAAATGGTAATCCGTGTGATAGTTGTGCAAGTGGCTGTGAACTAAAGAATTTGTATGATAAGAAGCGTGCAGAGTGTAGTGGAGGGACGAAAAAAAAGAAGAAACGTTGTTGCGGATAGTTGGTAGTTTCAAAAAAAGTGCTACCTTTGCATCCGCAAACAAGAAATAAAGAGTTCTTGTAAGAACCGGTACCTTGGATGAGTGGCTTAGTCAGCGGTCTGCAAAACCGTGTACGGCAGTTCGAATCTGCCAGGTACCTCGAAGAATAAAACTCCGAAACTGCTTTTTAAAAGTGTTTCGGAGTTTTTTGTTATAGGGAATTGTTTGCCCATTCTATAAAATATCATTCGCTGAATAGTTACAGCTTACTTATTAAAGATTGAATAAAATGAAAAAAGTTGGATTTCTGATTTTCTGTCTGTTTGCTATGTGCAGCATGGCAGGCAAGGCGCAGGATGTAGTGGCGGACAGTACCGGCTACATCGGTATGGTAGGGGAGATGGCTC
>NZ_JBCNZM010000106.1:2755-16062 GCF_040227615.1 Bacteroides sp. RTP31139st1_H2_RTP31139_211217
GATTTTACAGTGAAGCTGACGGATGGGAAAAGCATTACCCTTTCGGAACTTCTTGGGAAGGTGGTCATGTTGCAGTTTACCGCAAGCTGGTGTGGAGTGTGCCGTAAGGAGATGCCTTTCATTGAGAAGGATATATGGCTGAAGCATAAGTCGAATCCGGATTTTATGCTGATTGGCATCGACCGTGACGAGCCGTTGGAGAAAGTGATTGCTTTTGGTAAGTCAACCGGAGTGACCTATCCTTTGGGTCTGGACCCGGGAGCGGATATATTTGCGAAGTATGCGCTCCGCAAGGCAGGTATCACACGCAATGTCCTGATTGATAAGGAAGGGCGTATTGTGAAGCTGACACGTTTGTATAACCCTGAAGAATTTGCTTCTTTGGTGAAGGAGATTGACGGAATGCTTTCTGAATAGTAGGAATAGGCAAGATATAAAAAAGGAAGTGCCCCCTAAAAGTTAGACAAAAACTTTTAGGGGGCACTTCACTTTTATGCTTGTCGGGATAGTTTGGCAAGATAGTCATAATGTGTACCCTCTTTCACCAGCTCTGCTTTGAAGCCGTTTTCGGCAGCATAGATGCTCAGGGTCTGAAAGTCGATATAGAGCCAGTCAAAGGAGTCGCCTTTGACATTCTTGTATTGCATCTGGAAGTCTACCTCTCCGTAGTAATCACCGGCAAGGTTGATAACAATACTGCCATCTTCCTCTTCGAACAGATAGCTCAGGTTGCTGGAATCCATTAAAACACAGCCTCCAGGCCGGAGCAGCAGCTTCATCTTCCGGAAAAAATCAGGCAGATTCTCCAATTTTCCGATAATGCCGGAACCGTTCATCAGCATTAGGATAGTGTCGTATTCATCGGCAAACTGTTCATTGAACAGATTGGTTTGTGACACGCTACGCACACCTCGCTGCTTCATCACTTCCACGGAAAGCGGGGAAATGTCGATGGCATGGACCTCTTTTCCGGCTTCTTGCAGGGTAAGGCTATGGCAACCGCTGCCGGCACCCACATCCAAAATCCTTCCGGTTGCCATTTGCAGAGCAGTACGCTCCAGCAAGGGCATTTGCTTTTCTGTGCGGAATAGCTCTTCGACGGGAATTTCGTCCTCATCGAATTGTGAAGAGAACACGCGTAGGCGGTCGGCTTTATGCCGTTTGAAGTAATCGGCTATGGCTGCGCCCATCGGGTCCTTGTCGGCAGGCAATAAGGCTGTATTTATCATTTCTTATGTCTGTTAGCGCGTTTGCGGCGGATTTCTGCTTTCATTTTGGCTGAGGCGGAACCGTGTTGCCCGGTAATGTAGGTTTTCTTCTTGGCTTTGGTCTTTATCTTGTTTTCTTCTTTAGGTTTGTCCTTTTTGCCTTTGAAGACAATACCACCCATCATCGCTTCTTCTATACTCATATATTTCGTTGTTTTAGTGATGTAAAATATCATTTCTCCGGCAGTACCTCAATCCAATAGTCATCCGGGTCATTGATAAAGTACAGTCCCATTGCAGTGTTTTCGAAGCATACCCATCCGTTTTCCTTATGGTATTGGCGTATGGCGTCGTAATTGCCGGATACGCGGAAGCAGAGGTGACTCTCGTTCTCTCCTAATTCGTAGGCTTGTGGGTGCTCCTTCAAGCAGGTCAGTTCCAGCAGAAAGCCGGTACTGCCGTCGGTCAGATAGACCAAAGTGAAAGAGCCGTCGGACGACTCTTTCCTATGATGTTCTTTCAGCCCCAGTGCCTTTTCGTAGAATGCGATGCTACGTTCCAGGTTGGTGACATTGATATTAAAATGGTCGAATTTACTTTTTATTTCCATTTGTTTATTCCTGATTTGATTATTTACAATTTGCAGTCTGCGTGTGCGGTCATTTGACCATTGCTTTCAGAATTTCGCCTACATACGTGCGTGGCATACCTTCCATCGTTGCCGGTGAAGGCAGCTTCTTACATTCCAGAATGACCGTAGGCTCTGTCTGTCCCGTAGGATAGAAACGGATGGTATAGCTTTCTGCTTTTTCCATTTGTTCATACGGTTGGTCGGGCGACAGTATGCTGAATACAACTGGTTTGCCGTTGACTTTGCCCAAAGAACCTCCGGAGTTTGCTGTCATCATGGTCATGTTGAAAGGCTCTTGGCCGATGACGATAACCAATTTGCCTGCTCCGGTCTGGATGGCATCGGCTGACAATTGCTCGGGGGCTATGGTCTTGTATTCTTGCTGCTGGCTCTTTTGGGCAGGAACCAGTGCGGCAGGTTTCTTGACTTGGGGCACTTCGATGACTTGGGCATCTTTCACGATGCCTTCGGATGCCTTTTCAGCAGCCTGGGCAGGTTCCACGGTAACTTGTTTCTTCGGGGTGATTACCGTCGGACCGGAATTGACGACAGCTTTCACCTCTTTCTTTTCTTCCTTCTTTTCTTCTACCGGAGCTTTGGCAGTGGTGGCGCTCAATGCTTCTGCTGCTCCCAGGCAAAGGTCATCAACGAAGTCTACGGTTTTTCTGCGCCACTTGGCAAGTCCGCGTACCAGTTTGGTCTTCGCCTTGTTCAAGGCATACTTGTCTACAATCCACTCCTCGGCGGTATATTTTTCTTTTCCTTCGCGGTAGTTAAACCGTATCTTTTCTACTTCGAGCACGCTCTTTTCGGGTTGGCAGGTCACAGTCAGCTGGTAAAGGATTTTGGTACGGTCTAATGACAGAGCCGTAGAACTGAATACAATCCATTCATCCCCGATACCTACAATTTGTCCTTTCTCTTTGTCTGAGAATACTACACGGCTGGTATTTTCATTCTCTTTCAGACGGGCATCCATCCAGCCGAGCAGACGTTCGTAGATTTCATCCTGAGACATGCCGGGGATGCTGAATTCTTTGGTGAATACCACTTTACCGTCCACCTCGGGAACGGCACCAGCCAGATATTTACTGTCGTCCCTATCCTGCGCCTGCAGCATGGCCGGCAGACACAGGCAAAACAGTGTAAAAAGAAGTTGTGTCAAATTTTTCATAATAGTATGTGTTTTAATTATTAATTTACGAGTTACGGGCTACAAGTTGGGGAGTTCGAAACTTTCACCACGGTGTGCGATGCTTAGGAAATGGCATCCCTTGCTCTCGGCAAACTGCCGGAAGGCGTTGCCTCCCTGATAATCTTCGCTGAAGTGCATCGGTACAAATATAGTGATTTTTATTCGTTCCACGAATTGTTCTGCTCCACGCATATAATCTTTTCCGATACGGCTGTCCACCGGAAACATGGCTACATCTACGGCAGGTGCAGTTTGCTGCAGCTCTCTCACTTCGGCCAGAAAGTCACCTTCGGCCTTGCGTATTTCCTGCGGAGTAGATTCCTCGCTCCAGTGCCAGTTGTTTAGGTCACCGGCATGGAACAGTCGCCTGTCCTGCAGGTCTATCAGGAAGGAGATACCCACATCGGTGGAACCGAAGGCTTGGATACGGATATGTTCGTCTTCGTAGGTGTCGCCCTTATTGATATAGGTGGCATCTTCCGCTGAGGCGCGGCGGTGCTTCAGGATGTCTTTGGAGAATATGTAGCGGATGTCGGGCCGCTGTTTTTTCCATGAAAGAACTTCGCGATTGAAGTGGTCGGGATGGAAATGCGAGCATAGTACGTAGAGTACGCCCGGCTTTTCCAAGAGATTGTCGTGCACGATACCTTTATTGAAAACCTCTTCCGAGGAATCTTTATAGTAATCGATAATGACCGTCACTCCGTCCGCTTCAATCGCGAAGCCGCTATGGTAGATGTAATCAAGTTTCATTTACGGATTGAATTATAGCGCAATATTACAAAAAACGCTACACAAACTTCCGGTTTAAGCTGTTATTTTATGCAAAAGCACGCTACATCGGTACTTCTATGAAGAGAATGTGAGAGTCTTTCAGTGTTTCCAGCTCAAAACTGCCGGTTTCGTATACTCCCATTCCGTCACGGCGTGAGAGTATTGTGCCGTCCACTTTGACTTCACCTTCCATTACGAAGATGTATACACCGGAATGCGATTGGTGCATGTGGTAGTCAATCTTCTTTCCGGCTTCTATTTCACCGATAGAGAACCAGGTCTGTTGTAGCAGTCTGGCAGGAGCATCGCCGTCAGGGGATACTATTAGTGCCATTTCATTTTTGCGCAGGAGTGGACGTACGTCGAAGTCCTGGTATGCGGGTGGTGTGTTCAGCTTTTCGGGCATCACCCAGATTTGCAAGAATTCTACCGCTTCAGTGTCACTGCCGTTCATTTCGCTGTGGTAGATGCCGGTGCCGGCGCTCATGGTTTGTATATCTCCCGGAATGATGATGCGGCTGTTCTGATGATTGTCCCCATGTTTCAGTTTCCCTTTCAGGGGAATGGAGATGATTTCCATATTTTTATGAGGATGTGTGCCGAAGCCCTTTCCCGGAGCCACACGGTCGTCGTTCAGTACACGCAAGGCGCCGAAATTCATCCGGCGGGGATTGTAATACTCGTCGAAACTGAAGGTGTGGTGGCTGTCAAGCCAATCATATAGGGAATGACCTCTGCTGTCTGATTTGTCTATAACTTTTTTCATAATTTATTCCTTTTCTTAAAATGGTTTATGTACTAGTAACGCTTTGGAAAGCTATAAAGTTTAAAAACCGATGTCTAAGAATTTATAAATGAGTGGGGACTATGCCTTGACCTCGTTCTCCAGTGGCTTATGGTTCATAAAATCTTTGATGTTCTGCAAGGTTGTCGAAGCAATGTTTGCCAGTGCCTCGCGTGTGAAAAAGGCCTGGTGCGAAGTGACGATGACATTATTGAAGGACAGTAGCCGCGCCAGGGTATCGTCATCAATGATTTTGTCCGATTGGTCTTCATAGAAGTATTCGCTTTCCTCTTCGTACACATCCAGGCCGGCAGAGCCGATTTTCTTGTTTTTTAGTCCTTCAATCAGGGCGTTGGTATGGATGAGTTGTCCACGTCCGGTATTGATAATCATTACTCCGTCCTTCATTTTACTGATGGAATAGTCGTTGATGAGATATTTGGTCTGCTCAGTCAGCGGGCAGTGCAGGGAGATGATATCCGAATTGTGATATAGCTCATCCAGGCTGGTATATACTACTTGATGTTCACGGGCGAAATTATAGTCGGGATAGAGATCGTAGGCAAGAATATTCATGCCGAATCCACGCAGGATACATATCAGTTTCTTGGCTATTTTTCCCGTGCCGATGATGCCCGCTGTCTTTCCGTACATATCGAAACCCAGAAGTCCGTGCAGCGAGAAGTTTCCATCCCGTGTCCGCCAGGTGGCGCGTGGAATTTTACGGTTGAGGGATAACATCAAGGCAACGGTATATTCTGCTACGGCATAAGGGGAGTAAGCAGGGACACGCACTACGGTAATGCCACAGTCGGCAGCTGCCTTTAAATCTACATTGTTGTAGCCGGCGCAGCGCAATGCCAATAATTTCACGCCGTTGTCTGCCATCAGACGGATAACTTCGGCATCGGCAGTGTCGTTCACGAAAATACAGACTGCATCTACTCCTTGGGTTAAAATAACGTTGTGCTTGTTAAGATGCCCTTTATAGTAGCGGAGCTCAAAACCATATACCTTGTTTTTTTCGTTGAAAGATGCTTCATCATAAGGTTTGCTGCCAAAAAATGCGATAGTGTATGCCATGAGATTTGTTGTTTTTTAAATGTTACATAATTATAGGGAGATAACAAGTGGAAAGTTGATATGGTTCAGTGGCCGGAAGGATTCATAAAATGATAATTATTTCCATTTGTTTCATTAGAAACTATTTGGTATTTCAATTAAAGTCTTATATTAGGATAACTTTATGCACAAAACTATTTTTTATGTGCAATATTATTGTACCTTTGCGCCCGAAAACAATTAAAAAAGATTTAGATGAGAAAAATTTCGTTGATTAGCATTGCGATGTTAATCGTTTCAATTCCAACTTTTGCGGGTGGTATCCTGACAAATACAAATCAGCATGTATCTTTTCTTAGAATGTTAGCGCGTGGTGCTTCCATTGATATTGACGGTGTCTATTCTAATCCGGCCGGTTTGGCCTTTTTGCCGGAAGATGGTCTCTATTTGTCTTTGAATGGACAAAGTGCTTATCAGACCCGTAACATAAAAGCGACATTTCCCTTGTTTATTGAAGATGGGAATACACGTTATTATAAAGGAAAAGCTTCTGCTCCTTTCATTCCTAGTTTTCAAGGTGCATATAAAAAAGGAGACTGGACTATTTCCGGTAGCTTTGCTGTTGTAGGTGGTGGCGGTAAGGCATCGTTTGATGATGGTTTGGGTATGTTCGATTCAATGGTGATGGGACAAATCCATACTATTTCGGGTGGTCAAATCACTCCCAATATGTATTCTATCAATAGTGCAATGGATGGAAGCCAGTTTATTTATGGTGTGCAATTGGGGTTGTCGTATCAAGTTAATGATTGGTTAGGTGTGTTTGCCGGTGGACGTATGAATTATTTTACCGGTGGGTATGAAGGATTTCTGACTGCAACAGCACACAGTAATATTCCTACTTATGGTGGCATGGAATTGGTTGGTATCGATTTAGACTGCGACCAGACCGGCTGGGGATTGACCCCTATCTTGGGAGCTGATGTGAAGTTGGGCAAATGGAATATTGGGTTGAAGTACGAGTTTATGACAAGTCTTAATCTCGAAAATAAAACCAAAAAAGCTGAAGTGCGTGCAATGGGAACTGCTATGGGAGATGAAGGGAATCCTTTGGCTGACTATAAGGATGGTGTGAATACTCCGAGTGATATCCCTGCATTATTGACTGCAGCTGTTGGTTATGAATTCTTTCCTACGCTTCGTGCAACGCTGGAATATCACCATTTTTTTGATAAAGCGGCAGGGATGGCCAATGATAAGCAGAAAGCGTTGAAGCATGGCACACATGAAATTTTGATTGGTGCAGAATGGGATATAGCTAAACAGCTGACCATCAGTGGTGGTTATCAGCGTACAGATTATGGCTTGGCTGATGATTTTCAGAGTGATATAAGTTTTTCATGTGACTCTTATTCACTGGGGTTTGGTGCTGCCATCAAAATGACAAAGCATTTGACTATGAATATAGCCTATTTTTGGACAAACTATGATGATTATACAAAGAAGATAAGTGAAACCACCAAGAATGTTTATAGCCGTACTAATAAAGTGTTTGGTCTTGGTGTTGACTATAAGTTCTGATTTCACAATCCTACCTTTATATATTAAGAAGCCGTCTCAAATATCGATTTGAGGCGGCTTCTTTCTTATTTTATATTGGATTAGAAAGAATACTGTACAAGCAGGTTCATACGGTTGGCATGGTTGGTGGAATTGTCGAAGTTGGTGCGCCAGCCACGCAGATATTCAGCGCCTACCTGCATGTTCGGGGTTACGTTCCAGAATACGTTGGCTACGAAATACTGTCCGTAGCGGTAGGTACTTGGCAGGTCGTTGGGATAACCGTCTTCAGAGTAAAGGCGGGACATGCTGTAAGTGCTTGAAAGGAATACCTTTGGAGAAATGTTATATTGTAGACCTGCATACCAGCCCAGCATGGGCAATGCCTGCATTTTGCCTTCCTTTTCGGGATTGGGGACAATATCGACGTTCAGATTACTGATGTCATTCAGGTATTGCCCGATACCTTTACCATAGTTGATTTGTCCGAATGCCTGCCATTTTTTACCGAGGTTAAAGGTCGTTGAGGCTTGTACACCGTATCCGGTGACGCTGGAAGCCTTGTCCCTTTCCGTGCTGGTATATGTCATGCTGCGGATGATACCTCCTACACGCAGATGACTGCTGCTGTTCCAACTGTATTGTGCCGAAGCTGTGAAGTCCGGCATGCGTTGCTGGGCAATTTCGAATTGGCTGCTTGTTGTGCCGTCAACGGCAGGCGCCTCGATGGAAGCTTGGAAACGAAAGTCTTTCAGCCCCTTATAAGTATATGACAATTGTGTAGCGCGGTAGAACGTGGCACCGTTGGGCCCCTGGAAGTCAATGGTGGAGGGGAGGGCGCCTAAGTCCATGAAACCGCCGTAAGTATATCCCACCGTTATATTTCGGAATGACATATAAGCATTCCGTAGCTGGAATGTTTTGTTTCCTCCTCGGAAATTTCCGGCTGTATAGACTGTGAAGTCACCCAATAGCCGGGTGTGTCCGACTAATTTCAGAAAGATAGTGGCCGTACTGGCATCCATTTGAAATTGATTTTTGATTTTACTACTGCTTGGAATGTTGGCAGGAACAAAGTCAATATCATCCACAATACCTCCAAAATCATACTCGCCGGTGGCACGGACATACCCTCCGATACCCAGGGCGAATTTGCCTTGTTTGTCCATCAATAGGAAGCGGGGAGCTTTCGGGTCATGGATGTAAGGCAATTGTGACTCATTCATGATGCGGATAATCTCGTCGCCCGCTTTGTCGATAGTAACTATGACAATGCCGTTGGGGGCTTCGTCATCGATGATCTCTTTTTTTTGTGCATGGATAGTGGACAAGGGAAGTCCGGCTACGCACAACAGAAACATTGTTTTTAAGATTGTTTTCATTTAAGTTAGGTTTTGATGAATGTGCTTTCAACAACTTAAATGAAAAAAGGTTTTGTAGTCTTGGAGGAGGAAAGGAGGTTATTCCGTCAGTATTCTTGCCTTGAATGAAGATCATATGCAAAATTACCCTTACCCTAATTTCCGGAATAACCTCCTGAGAATGTGTGTTAAGTTACTTATTTTTTCATGACGGCATTCCATAGCGCTTTGCGTAGGGTTCCCATGGTGTCGTCACCTTCATAATCCCAGAACATCATGCCTTTCATGCCATTTTTTAATATCCATTCACCTTTTGCGGCAATACTGCGGGGATTGTCGTAACCACAGTAGAAACTGCCGTTTTTGGTGACATAGGGGACATTGCCTTCTGTATCCCAATTTTCGATGACATAGCCGTCATCCTTACTCAGGTTGAGAATATCCCGATAATTGATGCTGCCGCCGGCATTGAAATCGGCTCTTCCGTAGAACGGAATTCCCAACACTAATTTGTCGGCAGATACCCCTGCATTCAGGTATTCGTCTACGGAACGCTGGCAGTCCCAGTAATTACTTGGCTTGTTCAATGCTGATTGATGCTGGGGGGCATCAACCAGATCATAGGCCATGATATTGACGAAATCTACATACGGGTCTACGGCCTTTACATCAATATATTTATAGCCTTCGCCTTGGGGACGCTTGTCCATGCAATAACCTGCATAGGTCAATAGGGTGGACTGCCCCAACGCTGCACGCAGGTCTTTCATCAATAGGGTGAAGTTTTCCACATCTACCAACTCGTCATAGGCATTGCTGCCGAAGGTCATACCGGGAAATTCCCAGTCAATGTCAATACCGTCTATGCCCTCACTCGAAACAAAGGCTTTGCAGTCTTGTGCGAATTGCTTGCGCATTTCCGGACTCTTCGCCAGGGCGGAGAAACCTCCGTCCTGGGAATTGTCAGTATTGGAAACGCTATTGGTAAAAGAGAGTAATATCTTCACATGTGGATACTGGCTCTTTATTTTCTTTACCTTATCAAAACGGGATTTATCACCTTGCAGGCCAAACTTTTCATAAATTCCGTTTTTAACATATAATTCTGCAAAAGCGTAGTTTATGTGGGTCAGGTATTTGGCATCGGGTATGGATGTGCCATAATAAGTGACGTAGCCCAATGCAACCCGGCCTGCAACCTGCTCGGCCATTTCGGTCTCGTTGTCTTCATTTCCCGGAGCTGGCAGTCCGGGCATGTAGTCGTCATTGTGACATGCGGCTACTAGAAAGACAGTAGCTATTATAAATAGCAGTTTCCTTTTCATAGAGAGTGCATATTATTCAGAATCGGTTTCTGCTTCAGTCTTGAAATAAGCATACCAGCCGCTGTCGTCCCAATCCACACCACCGCTATACTTGCCGGGATGATAGATTGTGATATAGTTCTCATCCAGTGTCAGCAGCCAAAATTTGTTGCTGCCTACGCTTTGTCCGTTGTCGTCATAATTTCCTCCGATGGTGGGGATACTTGTTATCAGTTCACCCAGTACTCCGTCTTCCGGTTTTTCGTGTGTGAAGGAGAAAGTACCTTCTGCCTTCAGGTTTCCGCTGGCATCATAGGTTTTCATCTTGTTTCCGTCGAATTCGAATACCATGGACTGGTCTCCCGCTTCGGCGGCAGTGACATTGGCCCACCAGGCAAAATTTGATTCGGGAGTATAGCCTGCACTGGTATATTTCCAGCCTCCATGAGCCCCCATATTGCAGACGGAACCCCAGCTGACTTCACGGAATTTCCAGGTCTTCTTGGCAGATTTGTCACTCTTGTCGGTTGCACCGGTGAAGTAAGTGGACCAATCGTCGAATACATTGGTCACAGTCACTACAACCGGATCTGTCTTGATAATCTGATTGGCGGAAATGCCCATATAGTAGATGGAATAGTCCGCATTGGACTCCATGATGACCGTAGCGTTGTCCGTGACCAGAGTCTTACTTTGTTTACTTCCTTCGCCCCCCCATTCTATGTGCCATGAACCGCCAATGTCCGGGCGGGAGTTTTTCAGGGCTATATACTGGTCGCCTTCCACTACTCCGTCTTGGTTGGGGAAGGGTTGGGTAATGGATATGGCGGCTTGTAATGCCTCTTTGGTTATGGGTGTACCGGCATCAGTCACATATTTGTCTCGCAAGTCTTCGTCTTCGATAGGATCGCATGCAGTAACGATGAAGGCTGAAGCAAGCATTGCTATCAATATTTTTGTTACTTTCATATTGTCTTTATTTATAGGTTAATACTCTTACATATTGTTCCAATCCGAGAACTGGGCAGATGCATCCCAGCCTGGATTCTGCTCAAGGACTCCATTGGAGATGTCGATTTCGTCTTGCGGAATGGGCCAGTAGCCTTGGGTTGCTTGTAGGCGTTTCTTATAGTCGAATTTTACCATCGGTACCACCGTAGCGGCATTTATTATATTGAACCCGGTCTGTTTGTTGAGTATGTCACCGGCTTCCTCAAGCGAAGGACCCGACCAGCGAAGGATATCCCACCAGCGGATGGACTCGAATGCAAGTTCCCAGCGGCGTTCCTGCTTGATGGCTTCCAGGGAGTAGGCCACCGGAGCCAAGTGGGAGCGGGCACGTACCTTGTTCAGACCCGTAGCGTCTTGTTTCAGCTCGGACTGCATGAGCAGGACGTCGGCAAAACGGATATGAATCAAGTCGGCTATTTGGAGTAGCTGTTGGGATGTCTGCGAAGATATTCCGGGGAACATCTGCTTGCCGAAAGGTTCGATTTTGCCTTCATTGTAGGAATTGATATTGATGTATTTTTTCTGGAAATAGCCGGTTTGTTCATAGTAACGATAGGATACGGTATATTCCGGTTCACCCTCGTCCATGGTGCAGTCCATCAGTACATTGCCGGCAACATTCGGATCAAGTGCTTTGTACGACCATATGGAACCGGTCAGACGGGGATCCTCCTTGTAACCGTCCGTATAGGTCTGCTTGGCGGCCCAGTCTTTCCATTCGTTGACCATAGCCGGAGATACAGGGCCAGCTCCCCAACCGGTGCCGAAGGGATAACTGTCTTTGTTGGAATAGTTGTCGGCAGACGGTGAATAGAATTGCGCGCATGTGTTGGAGAACCAGGTATAGGTCCAGTCGGATTTCAGGTTATGCTTGTTGGCGAATAAAGTTTCGTCGGAACTGTTTCCTTCCCATTTCAGGTTATGGTTGATAACGTATTGGTAACGGAACCCTCCGGTATTGTCTTCGGTAGCATCGTTGGTGTAGGCCCAGATGTTGCGTTGGTCGGACACCAGTTTATGACCGGAGTTGTTTACACAGTCATCTATCCAAGAGATGACCTCCTCTTTGGTAGTTCCGTTGGGGAGCTCGTTTTTTTCGTAGCGTCCGGTATAGAAAAGGAATACACGTGCCATCATGGCTTCGGCAGCATATTTTGTAGCGTGTCCGGTCATGTCTGAGCCTTTCGGATAAATCTTTGCCGGCATCATTTCGATAGCGTTTTTCAAGTCGGCTGCAATCTGGGTGTAGATTTCGTCTACGGATGCACGCGGCAGGTTGGTACTTTCCAGTGTGGTGCGTAAAGGAACTCCGCCAAAGACTTGTGCCAGCTCATAATAAGCCATGGCACGTAGGAAGTAGGACTCACCGAAAAGTCGGTTACGTTCGCTCTCGCTGGACCATGATTTCACATTCTCCATTGTGTTGATGGCATTGTTGGCACGGTTGATAAGGGTGTAGCAACGGTCCCAGATACCGGCAAATGTATTCAGATTGCCACTGTACATAAGGAAGTTGGTGGCACAGTTGTTGGAGTAGGAGAGGTTGCCTCCCAGACAGTCGTCACCTGCCAACTGGGCAATGTAATACTGGGAAGAGGTTTCAGGACTTTCAAACAACAGATGGGCGTATATGGCCGTCACCATCTCTTGGGCATCCTTTTCTGTCTCCGGGAAGTTGGCGGTTGTCTTTTCGGTCAAAAGTTCCGAATCGAGGAAGTTTTCGCATCCTGAAAGAAGAATCAGTATTGCTGATGCTATGAATAATATCTTTTTCATAATTTCTTCGGTTAATTAGAATTTTACATTTAAGCCTATCATATAGGTACGTGCACTGGGGTAGTAGCCCAGGTCGATGCCTGATGCCCAACCATAATCGTCGCCACCGTAACCGATTTCCGGGTCCATACCGGAATAGCCGGTGAAGGTAAAGAGGTTCTGTGCGGTCAGATACAGGCGCAGCTGTTGTACCGGTAACTTCTTGAATGCTTTCTTGAAGTCGAATCCCACAGTGATGTTCTTTATCTTGAGATAGTCTCCATCTTCGATGTAAATGTCTGATACTCTGTTCCAGTTGGAGCTGGAAGCGCTGGACAGTCTCGGGAACTTGTTGGACGTACCTTCGCCGTGCCAGCGTTGGAATATCTCTGCTGTATAGTTATTCAAGGGTGAGGAGGAGAAGTCACGATAACACTTCAGAATCTGCTGGCCGAATGCGCCGTAAGTAGTGATTGAGAAGTCAATGGCCTTCCAGCTGGCATTCAGGGAAAGTCCCATTGTCAGGTCGGGATTCGGGTTACCTATCATAGTACGGTCATTGGCATCGAGCGTACCGCTATTGTCGGTGTCTGCCCAGATTACGTCACCCGGCTGTGTCTTGTCGCCGTTCAGTTTCGGACCTTTGTAGTTGTCTATCTGTT
>NZ_JBCNZM010000107.1:0-16052 GCF_040227615.1 Bacteroides sp. RTP31139st1_H2_RTP31139_211217
TCAGTCTGCTCCACAAACCGCTGTTCCTTCTCCGAAAGCTGCTTCTGCAGGAACTCGTTGTACTCCCGTAATGCCTTAAACTCCTCGACATCCGCATGTGCGTCCTCAATACGCGCATTGGTTTTGCGCGACATCCACCACTTAATAAGCTGCTTGATGCCCTCGATGCCACCGAGTGCGGTCACCAGCATAACCCAATCATCCATACCCATTTTATTACTTTATTTATAACCATCAAATTGTCAGACAACCACAAAAGTAAGTAAGCCTATGTCAAACATGCTGCCAATTCGGGATTTTCCACTGACACAGAATGTCAATGCAAAGATAGATATGGATGTAGCCTTCAAAAAGGACATTATTTTTTTGACATTCTCCGCAAATGGTCATCCAATGTTTTAGGGTTACATTTAAGCTTACGACAGATGGCTGCCTTTGAATAACCATATTCGAGCATAGTTCTAATGAGAGGTTCCTTTCCTGTAAGCTTGTAATGCGAATTCTTTCCACCAGATGGCCGGCCTAATTTCAGGCCTTCAGCCACACGACGAGCAAGCCCTGCTTTGGTTCGACGAGATATGTCTTCCCGCTCTTTTTGGGCGAATAGAACCTTGAAGAATGTATCCTGAACAGAATCTGAGTCATCCTTTACCAACTTATCATCCCGTATTTCAATAATACTGGCATTGGCCATGAGGCAATGAGATATAATAGCTATAACCATATATGCACAGCGTCCAAGTCTTGATAACTCTGTAACATATATAATATCTCCCTTATTTATTTTATGCAATATCTTACCTAACTTTCGCACATTAGGATGCCTGGCACCGCTCACACTCTCTTCAATCCATCTATCAATAACAAGCCCCTTACGCTTGCAATATTGCATAATCTCATACCGCTGATTTTCAACGGTCTGTTTTTCGCTGCTAACCCTTATGTAACCGTAATTCATAGCTGTTTTTTGCGAGAAAGTAATAAAATATCTACGAAAAAATAAAATATGAGATAATAGGTTTTCATAATCCGGAAGATTTGCCCCTTAAATGTGAGAATATTATGGCAGATGATATTAGAGAGAATGCAATGGCTGGTGGAACACCAGCACGGCTGCGTGGATTGGCGGCGAATGGTAACAGTATTAGTCCGACGTTGGAAGAGGTAGCAAGCGCAATGCCAGTAGCAACTATGGAAGAGAAAGGGATGGCAAGCGCTGGACAAGGAATAGTCGAATATAGTATTGTAGGGGAAGGCAGTGTAGATATTCCTCTTCCTTATTATGGAATATTTCTATTTGTCAGCGAGGAACTTGATGGCTCCAGTCTCCTATTCCATTTAGCTTATTATAAAAAAGATTTTAAAGCCGTTATTGATTCGTCCAACATCGTAGGGAATTTATTTAATATAGAGCAAATAAAAGACGGCAGTAAAACCATAAGAGTTACAAATTTAAGAAGTAGTGTTCAAAGATTTTCCATAAATAGATTATAGCCAACCAGCATTATGTTTCTCTGCCGTGTTCTTTGCCCCTTAAATGTGTAAGATTATGGCAGAGAAGCAAGATATTAGGGAAGACCAAATGACGGAAATGACGAATCCTCAGAAAATTCGGTGTTTGGATTCAGAAGGAAATAGCGGACTTATACTATTATCCACGTTATTATTGAAAACGATGAGGAATGCAGGATATTTATCAAGCAATGATTTGAAAAATGTTGGAACAAGTTGCGGATATGCTATATCTACCGAAGACGGCTCAGGAATTAATGGCCTATTCCTATCAATTGAAGCAATGGGATATTATTTCCAAATTAAAGTCTCATATACTGGAGACTCTTTGAAATTTAGAGTATACAATAAAGAAAGCGATATTTGGATTAATTGGCGCTCTATATCTTTTACTTAATAAAACTTTGGAAATTACATAACCTTTATGTTGCCGAATCCTTTGCCCCTTAAATGTATTAAGTATGGCAGATGATATTAAGGAAAATGCGATGAGTGGTGGAACTCCGGCACGGTTACGTGGACTGGATAAAAACGGCAACAGTATTAGTCCGACATTGACAGAAGTAATAAGTGCAATGCCGGTGGCAACAGAGACAAACAATGGGCTTATGCAAGCTAATGGATTTGAACAAGGTAAGAACATATTAAGTGAAGGATACAATAGTAAAATCAGTGCTGGTGTATATTCATCTACTGATAATTTAGATAATATGGGGACTGGGATTTTATTAGTGCTAAGAGGGTTTCAATACACGGCCCATTTATACATTACCAACTCTGCAAGAATATATATTAAAACCATTCGTAGCAATGGAGAGATTTTAAAAGATTGGACGTTGATAAATAATACCTAAATATAAAAGAGCTTTTAAGCCTTCATTTCTCTGCCGTGTTCTTTGCCCCTTAAATGTATTAAGTATGGCAGATGATATTAAGGAAAATGCGATGAGTGGTGGAACACCTACAAGATTGCGTGGACTGGCAGCAAATGGTGATAGCATATCACCGACAATTCAAGAGGTGGCAGAAACTTTCGGTAAAGGATATGCTGCAGATTTGAATAACGAAACAGATTATGGAATTTCTGGCATGTTTAACGCTGATACTATTAATCATCCACCCATTTCATCAGATACTATTTTTGGCATATACTCAAATCATAGAGCAAAATATATAACAGGAGGAGTGTTTTTGTATCAAATAGCTGTTCCAGAAAATATGATAGGAATGTATGTAAGACGATGCTGGAATGGAAATTGGAGCGAATGGAAGTCAATAACTCTTACCTAATCTGATAATAGTATTTATTACCCGTTCTGACCGATATGGCCGGAACGGGCATAACCAGAAGAAAATCCACATGGCTTGCAGAACCACTATCAGAAGGTACCAATCCTTTTTAAGACTATGGATGTTTCAGTGCTTCTGTTGTTTTTGATAAAAAAGCTACCATTTGTCGTTTTTCGACCGAAAACAACACCTTTAGTCCCATCTGTATAATCACAGTAAAAATTTGAACCTGCATCTGACACAAAACCTTTTGAATAGGAACCAAAAGCAAATATAGCAGTTGCTGCATTGTTGGGGGATGCAAGCAAATACATACCGTACCCCAAGTCACCAAGGTCTTTTTCTTCACCTGCTGCCAGCGTAAGGTTAAAGATGTATATTTCCATTGCATTCATTACCTCTTGAATTGTCGGACTAATACTGTTGCCGTTTGCCGCCAGTCCACGCAACCGTGCTGGCGTTCCACCACTCATCGCATTCTCTCTAATATCTTGTTCTGCCATAATATTGCATATTTAAGGGGCATAATTTCCGGATGGAAATATTACCCGATTTAACATTTTAATAATTAACTCGTTTTGTAAATTATAAATCAAATTTTTCCGTAATATTTGAAGAACTCAAAAGGCGTTCTCACATCAAGATAACCGTCTACCTCTTCGTTAGCTTCCGCTTCCATTTCAAACGCGGAATTTCCGTAAGCCTTATCACCTACATTCACCCAGCACCGGTTACGGCATAAGTGATACACGTAGGAAATCACATACTCCAACCCATACTGGAGGTAGAACCACAACGGGCAAAGTAGATATACCCAGATACTGAACCCGGTAAACAGCATGATTACCGTCAGCAGCACAGCCGAAGCAATCATACATTCTTCCCATTGGCGCACATGAATCGCCTCATGGTTAAGTGTACTCTGCTTCATCTCCTCCTTGCTTTTCTTCGTAAAGACGAAGCATCCCAATGTGATGGTGCTGTAGCCCTGCCACAGCAGCCATTTTGCAATTTTGCTTTCATAAAACACTTTCATAACACTGATATTTTAAGTTTTCGATTCCGCTTTTCCTGATATTAGAACCCATTTCACCTCATCCTTTACTCCATCAGAGTATGTCGCTACGGCCTTGAATTGAGCAAGGGAAAGCGACGGGACAACTATTTTAGAATAGTATTCTCCGTCTATGATAAAGCTGCCTCCACCTGCGACTTTTATGCTTGCAGGTCCCCCGAGACGGGTATAGACGGCCCCGTTATACAGCATGCACTCTCCACCTTCATATTCTGCCGCATTCGGCAGGTATATTGTTTCCTCTTGCGTTGGAAGTGAGAATATCCGGGATATTTCAAAGTTCAACCCGGTATTGAAATCCAGGTAGTATTCATACGAATCGGATTTCGACTCCAGAAGTTTCAGCTTTCGGAAGATTGAGGCGTCCTGGAACACATTACCATTGGCATCCCATCGGATATTGCCTCCGGCCAGGAATCCAATGCCACCATTCTCCCCGTCAATCTGGCACATGGCTTTACCGGTTTTATCCCTTGCCAGCACATTCTGCACCACCAAATCATCCACATAGATTTCATCGGCACGTATCTTTCTTATTAAAGCCATATCCATAGCCACAAACATATACTGCTGTGCTGCCTCCCAATTAGCATCACCGTCTATCGAGGTAGGTGCGACAGTGACCGACGTACCGTAAGCCCGTACCCGAAACGGAATGGTACGATTGTTGAATGTGGCCAGTACGATGTCATGGTAATCTTCATTCCAGACATATGTGTTGCCTTTGGCGAAAAAACCTCTCGGACGCGGCTCGCTGGCGTCTCGTCCGCTTGCTCCGTCATAGCTGACACCCACTGATATCTCCGCAATGAAACTGTCATTCCATGCCGAAGCGTCCGCCTGGCTCTGATAACAGCGAACCGAGAAAGTGGAATACCCAGCCGAAGCGTTGACCGTAATCTCGGAAGCCCTCGAAGGCCCTGCGATGGCGCTCCATATCCCGTTGCTGTAGCCTCTCGCTGCCAAATATCCGTCCGGATAAGTCAATGTGGCGCTACCAAGCGTCCGCTTGGCATAGACGCGGAAAGCCGAAGGAACAAGCGACCCGGCACTGCTCACCCGTATATTGCTGCATGTACTGATGAGATAGACCATGCCGCCGTCTGATGTCAGTTGTTCCCATTCGTCGGTGTTCACTTCTTCGGTAATAATATAACCGTAGGACTTGCCGCCGTTCTGGGTCTGAGTGATTCGCCTCCCGTCATGAGTTGTCTGAGTCCATAGAGGTGGATTCGAAGTATCAACCTTGGAGAGCCATGACCGGCCACCCATCGTGCAGATGGTGAGCTTTTTGAATGGAGTATTAGCCGTGCGCCACTCACCGCCAGCCTTGACTGATTCGCCGTCGCCGCCAGGTTTTCCAGGATTACCGTCGTTACCGTCCACAACCATGGGTATAGTTTCCCGGTCCACGACCTGCCCACCCACGTAGAACACGAACTGCAGCTGCGTCGTGAAGTTCTTCGGGGAAATGGCCGTGCCGTTCTGTATCTCGACCTCCGAACCACCGTCCTTACTGTATTTCAGCACACCGTCAGTCGTAACAGCTGTACTGCCACCGACCGACTTGGTACGTGTACATGACACGCTTGCCACACTGTAGGTACCATCCTTCCGCTTGCTTACCGATGAGACGGAAGGCACCAGTCTATAGAGCACCGCATCACTGCCCGGATTACCGGCACGCACCCCGGCAATGGTGAATACCAGCTCACGGCTTATATCCGTATCCTGTACCGTAGCCGTAACGGTTATCCTGACCTCTGAACGTGCAGGCATCGAAATGCCGGAAGCCACGGTAAACGCTATCACACCCGTATTGACATTGTAGCTCTCCGTGACACCGGCAGGGGTCACGCATGAGATGGACTTGAGCTGTAGTTTCTTCGTACCATACCACATGCCGACGGTTGTATTGAGCACGGACTGCGAAACAGTCTTTCCTTCGTATGTCAAGGCAATGCTCTCCATCTCGTTGTCGAAATCGGCTACAATGGCCGACTCGCCGTCAAAGCCCCATTTGGCCCAGATGGCTGCCGGTGAAAACGCGCTCCATACACCGTCCTTCTTAGTCCGGCAGCAAGCCCACTCGTATGGCAGGGATTCGGAAACCCCAATCGGGTCATCATGCCAGCCGGACGGCACGTAGTCATCCACCTGCGAGGTGGCTGGCGTAGGAGGCGTCACATTCTCTGTCGTATGCTTGAATATCCACTCATAGCCTTTTCCATCCTTACCATCCTGGCCGTTCTCTACCAGCAGCTCATATTCAGCGGTATTCAAGTCCCCGGTAATGGTATAACCGTAGGACTTGCCACCGTTCTGCGTCTGCAGGATACGGCGCCCCTCATTAGTTGTCTGAGTCCACATCGGAGGATTGTCGGTACCATCAGGAGCGACACATAAAAAGACACGTCCGGCCATCTTGGTAATACCCATGTAAGGTATATGCTTTCCGGTTTCCCATTCACCGCAATTGGTGATGCTTGTACCGTCTGCACCCTTACTGCCAGTCACACAGATGGCGTTCGTTGTGGTGGAAGTATCGTCAGTAAAGACTATCTTTGTCCGGGTCCAGATATACCATCCGTTTTTCCATGCCGGAGAGGTAGTCTGCCACTCGCCTCCGGTTGTGGTGGCCGATGAAGAGGAAAGGTAGTATTCTTCGGTAATGGACTTGATGCCCTTGCCGTCAGCTCCCTGCCCACCACTGATACAAGCCGCTTGTGTGTACTTGACTTCGCCATCAGAATAGACAATCTTCGTCCGCGACCAGATATACTTGCCGGCTTCCCATTCTGGGGAGGTAGTCTGCCAACCGTCCACCGGGGCAATGACATTCGACACCGATATCGCGTATTCCACATCGGTAGACTTGATGCCCTTGCCGCTTTCTCCCTTTGCCGCATATTTCAGCCAGTCGGCATTGCCGTCTGCCGGTTCTGTAGACGTGCCTTTCTCATTGACACATATCCATGAACTGCCGTTATGCGTCACCTCATCGTAATAGGCATACTTCTCACCCTTTTTCCACGTCCCCTTGAACAATGGCACCCGAAACGCCTCTCCGGTAATGTCATCCACCTGGAATATCTTGCCGGACATGATGACGTGGCGAAAAACAGCCGAGTAGTTGTCAGCCGGTATGCCGTGAACTGTTCTGCCTTTCTTCTTGCCAACCCATGCGACTTCCTGGGCAGGTTCGACATCCCAGGTATTGGCGTGGTCAAAGAAAGTGATGCAGTTGTTGCCGCCCACCGTATCGATAAGGATGTACGTCTGCCGTTCCGGGTCCGTAAAGTTACCCGTCTGGGCGAGTACCATAGATTCCCCCGGCTTCCAGTCAGTACCCGGCTTCGGCGTCATGACGAATGTCTTGGCTGTATAGTCGGCAGAAGTCACCCGGAACTTCATCTCCTCGAACCCCTGCAGCTTGCCTTCGGCGTTCTTGGTGACGAAGTAAGTAGTAAGTATATCATCCACAAACTGGCTCAGCCCGTCGGCATCCGTCAAGTCTGGAGTTATGGTATAGCTGCCGTCACCGTTGTCGCTCCATTCCTTGACCGTACATCCGCCTCCGGGAGAGGCGCACATCCTGCCTTTAAAATAGGTCACACGGTTATAGGCTGCTTCCGGAAAAAACACACGCTTGCGGAAAATGCCCTCTTCCATTTCAAGGATGCCATTCTTATCGATACACCCTCCGGAAATGCCGGTGAGGAATTCGCCGAACTTGGCACAATCTCCGAAGGTAATCGGAAAAGGAGTACCATCAGCCTTGTTTTTGTGAAGAAAAATATCCTCCATTCCCTCAACAGAACCAGCTTTATCCGCATAGCCAGCCTTTATCTTTTGACCATTTACCAGCAGATAATCTTCAATATATGAAAGCAATTCAAGCAAATCATAGTTACGATGTTTATGACCGACACCACCGCCAGAACCAAATATGCGAGAAAAAAAGTCTGCGAGGTAATACCCAATTGCAGCTACATTAGTAGTTGACCATTCCTCTGAATATGGATTTTGTATGGGAAATAAGGCCCCCTCGGAAAGTGGTAAGCGGGGAAATTCAGCAAGCCGAGGGGGCACTGTAAAAGAACCGACTTCAGGTACGGTAATGTTGAGAACGTCTGTAGGGACATCGGTTCGGGGAAGATTTAGTAATGGACGAGCGTCGGCATACTTGAATGTGAACGTATAATTGCTTGGAAGTTCGCGGTCTGTATAGCTGACATTGCTGTCTGTTACAACTATCCGGCGCAAATAATTACCGGCGTACAGATACTTGCCATTTGACGGGAAGAAATCAAGCAGCCATTTGCGCTCATCTCCATTCAGGTAACCAGTATTTTTTTGAAACTTCCTCTCCGTGTCTACACGGTATTCTGAAAAAATTTCGTCAATTTCAGCAATATTATGCGTGTGTTCGCCATTGAATACAGTGTTACCATATGCTCGGAATGTATCGACACCTCCCAAAGAGTTTTCAAACAATATCCACTGTTCCTGCTCCGACTTCATGTTCTCAGCATAATACCGCTGGATATATGTGAGGCGTTGTCCGGATGTGCCCTCAACCCATACATCGTAATATGCAGGTAATTTATGTTCCAGCCATCCCGCAACGACAGAGTATTGTAGAGGCATGGTATAAGCTATACCTGGCATCAATTCTGTAACAGTATAATCAGTCTGAGATTTAACAGTTCCAAACTCATCAGTAAAGTATGCGCGGAGTTTGACTGTACCGGCAACCACAGCATAGTAGGTCAGGAACTCCGGAGAATAATAAGTGACCGGCTTTACATTCGGCTGCCAGGTGAGGAAATTCTGTGTCAGAAAATTGGTGGGAGAGTCAGTCAAGCGGTCCACTCCAGAGCGGATAACGCGAAAGGTGATTTCGGTGGAGTCGATGACTGCTGTGAAATCGGCAACCAGGTTGGTTTGCTGATATACCTCTCCGATGTCTTTCAAGCTGTATGACAAAAACGAGTGTACAATTTCATGTATATCTATCTCCATCACTCCGTTTTCGTCAGGAGCATATACCTGAGACACCAGTTCTTTGTCGCCGGCCTTCAGAGTGAATGTCGTCTGCCGGGAAGAGCCGATGATGAAATTTTTCAGGTTCATCGAGAGCGACAGCATGTCGGGCTGTTGGATGATATTCATTTTACATTCTGTTTTTGGTGCGAATTTATGTGGATTGATTGCATGCAGAAAGGACAACGAATCATCAACCGCCTTAATCTGTAATCAATTGGGGAGTCATGTAAACGGACACTCTTCTATAACAGATTTCACCTTCTTCCCGGCGCGGATAATACATATAGCTGTAGTAGTCCGTCCGCTTGTGGTACTGTCCGCCTGCGGCATATTGTTTCTCGGTGGGCGGTGCAAGATAAACGATGGTCATGTCCACCAGCGCTCCCACCTCGAAGCCTGCTGCTGTCCATTCGTCTTCTGTCATTTCGGATAGCGTGCAGTTTACCTTCCACTTGTAGGCAGGCATCTTCATCCGTTCGCTCTCGTCCATGGCCATGGTTACGGGCTCCTGGAGCTGCGTAGTGAGCAACGTTGTATCCATTGGCATATTGTTGCCTCCGAGAGTGTACTTCAGCACGTCGATGAGGTATTCCGAACCGCCCAGTGCCACTTTCCGGTAGACGGGGAGGGATTGCTTCATTGTATTCGTCATCAGTAGCGGAACTGTTACCTTGTGCAGGGCATTGCGCAGCAAGGTGTCGAAGTCTCGCCAGAATTTTTCATAGATACCGATAGGGCCGTTGTACAGAAGGGAGTAGCCACGCGCGGCATCGTGGTTTGCCCCGACGGGCAGTCCGGTACTGTTATTCAAGGCGAAAGCCAGCATGGGATTCTGGTCATGGGAGGTTTCGGTCAGGTAGGGATCGCTTGTCGCTTCCTCACTACCCTCACTTTTCGTACTTTCGTCCGCTACCCGGATAGTACTGTTGAGCATCCTTCCTTCTCCGATATAGGGGGCAGTTACGGAATTCCCGTATTCTCTTCCGTTGATAGTGCCCTGCACGAAAAACATCAGACTGTCGAAACAGAACTGACTGTCGGGCACCTCCACTTCATAGTCATCCAGTCCTTCTTCTCCGGCATAGAACGGCAGGTTTCCGTCGGACACTACCCTGATAACGCCCTCCCTGCCATAGCCCATCCTTACGTATCTGCCGGATGCCATGTCATAGTAGGCCGTGGGGTATTTGCGCTCCAGCTCGGTGGTGCTGTCAAGAGTGCTTCCATTGCTGAGGGAGCTCTTTGACGATAGCTTCAGCTGACGGGCTGTCTCGTAATTGATTTCCGGTTGTCCGGCCAGACAAGCCGTCAAGTCTGTCGGGTTGCGTGCGGCTATCATGTCTTTGAAAAACTCTATGCGGACGGTCTTGGCCACTTCGTCTGGAACAAACTCGCAACAGAACTTCGTGCGGAAGACTTCGAGCAGGGTGGAGCATAGGCAGTCGGGCACCAGGTGGGCTAGCAGGATGGTGCCGTTCACCAGCGCATCAGCAGTATTGTTGATGAACACCATGCTTTTGAAAGGCTCGGTCTCGGTGAAAAAATTCGGTTGCAAGGTATAGCCGAAATAGGAGAAGATACGTTCCAGTAGGTAGGTGGCACGGATGAAGGGCGTAATGTAGTAACCGGGATCAAGTGTGATTATACGGCTGTCCACCTTCTCTGTACGGGCATATGAGTTGTATAAGCCTTGTTTCCTTGTGACTCTGGGACGGACCTGCATCGGCCTTCCATTCTCGTCCATTACGCAGGTGACGTTCACTCCGCGTTTTTCTCCGTCCAGCTCGATGATGACGGGGAAGAGGGTGAAATGCGGATTGGTGTTGTCGAGCAACGAACGGCACCAGTTGATACCCTGCTCTACGGTTTCTACTCCGGGTACGGTCTCGCTGCCGAAAACGGCCGGTACGGCAACTTTCTCGATGCGCGAAAGGAAACTGCCCTCGTTCATGTAGAATGTCGTCGTTATCTTCTCTTTCCGCTTGGCACCGAGTATGGCTTGCCGGGCGGTCACACAGTAGTCACCGTCTCGGATGCTGCATGTGATGTCTGTCTGCGGCTTTTTACGGTTGGCCACCATATCGGGGTAACCGGTCAGTTCCCGGTTCAGGTTTGTATCCGGGAGATCCACCGGAAGTGACTGCTCACCATAATCATTGAAGAACAGATTCGGACGTTCGATTTCAATTTGCGTGTCAGGTGCCAGTTGATAGGCTTTTCCTGAAGAATGTACTATTTTCATGATGAAATGTTATTTGCTTCCTATTTTACGCGAACGGTTCCGCAATTCCTGCTTGCGTTCAAGTTCAGATAGAGTGACGGATGCTGGGATGCCTTCTTCATCAATACGGATGATTGCATTGGCCAGGCGTTCCATCAGTCTTGGAGGCAGAGAGGTTCCTGATGGCGCAGGCGGTACCGGCACTGCAGATTTCTGGGCATCAATGGAGCCACCGGATGAATAACCGGCCATTCGAGCACGGATTGCCTGGTTAAGGTCAAGTGTCCTTATGGTACCGGCCTGCTGGGACTTGTCCAGTATGTCAAGTATCGGTGCGACGGTAGGGTTGCTTACAGCTGCATTGCTGGCCACCCATTCTTTGGATTGTCCGGAAGGCCCTTCACCTACTATGACAGTAGGACGGTCAATGAATCCCCGTGCATCAGGGTCGTAGTCGGCATCGGGAAAGAGCTTTCCATCCTGGGCGCGCCGGACATCAATCTTGCCTCCGGACTGGCGACCGGTGGCAACGCGTGCGCCGGTACCGGAACTGCCGGAATTACTGCCGGAAAGAGTCAGATTCTTGACTTTTTCCCGTTCCGCATTGGCTGCGGCCAACTGGACAGCTCCGGTGGCAGCCATTACCCCTGCTGCAATCGGTCCGGCAATCGGTCCCAGTTGGGCTAAAGCCATCATTATGGCCATCGCAGTATTGGCAATAATCTGGGAAGCCTTTACTGCAAACTGAACATCTGCATATTTTTTTTCAATATCCAGCTTCTTCTGGGCTTTTTCCTGCTCCAGACGTTCTATTTCTTCGGCATTTCCTTGCGCAGCCTCTATCTCTGCATCATATTTTGCCTCTACATTATCTATTTCAATCCGCTTGAAAGTATTGAAGGAATTGCTCAGCCCAGCCAAGACAGAATTTACAATACCCTGGATACTTTGGAGCATCCCCTCGAAATTGGCGTTACTGATTGCCTCCTTCAAATTTTCTATATTATTGTATATATCCGTGAACTGTTGGGAAATATCATTACCTTGTAATGCCCTCAACTCTTCAGATGTTTTCTTGGCGAGTCTTATCTTTTCTTCCTTGTACAGTCTGTCCTGATTCAGCTTGGCCTGATTATATATTTCTGTTACGGCTGCTTCGTCCTCCCCATGTTGTCGGGCATACACCAGTGAAGCCTGGTAGTATGCTTTCAGCATCTGTAGTCTGGTTTGGTATTCTGTCTCCAGTCGTGCTTCGGGGGTGGTCGGTGTATGTTCTGCCATTTCCCGGATAGCTTCCATGTTGTCCCGGTAAGTCTGCTCTGCTTTCAGACGCGCTTCGAACGATTTTTGTTCTGCTTGTTCCACACGCCTGGCTGCATTTTTCACCGCTTGCCCTTTCAGTTCCCCATTTTTCAATTCCAGCTTCTCTGCTTTGCTGGCGTATTCTTTCTCAATGGCAAGACGACGGTCTGCCAAGTTGCTGCCAAGTGTGGTCATCCATACAGCATACTGTTTTTCCGTCATCTGCCGTCTTGCCAGTAACAGTTTCTGTACATTCATTACGGCGGTAATCTTCCGTTCCTCGTCCGTTAATTCTTGGTCACGCAGAGCCGCGAGGTCTGCCAAGACTTTCTTCTCGGTTTCAACTTGTTCTTTCAGTGCCTTGTCAGCCTTCTTCTTGGTCGCGTCAGAATCTTCTGCCGGAAAACGCTTGTTGTATATTTCCTGGGCTATTTCCACATACTCGCCAGCTGCGTCCTTGTTATTCTTTATCCAGGCTTGCAACTGAACCTTCTCCATCTTGTTGAAGTTCTGGCGTGCTTCTGCAAGCTTCTGCTGGTTCTTGACGGTTTCTTCAATAGTCTGGCCGTTCAGTTGTTTCAATTTCTCTTCGGCACCCAAAAGCATGTTGCTGTAATTCTCAATCTCTTCAGCTGTTGCTTTTTTCATTGCATCCGATTTATCTACCGTTATGATGGGAGAAGCAAACATACCCTGGCTAACCATGTTGGTCCTCCCATAGGTGTACAGTTCTTGTAACTCCTTTATTTTTTTCCGATAGTTTTCTATTTGTTTTGTGATTTCTTTTATCGCTTTCTGATTTTCAAATTTGAGCAAGGCACGTTGTTTTATTAGAAATTCTTCGACCTTTTCTCCAGAGATGGCAATTGCACGTCCATACTCATCGAAAGCGGAAACAGCGCCGGGTACCATATTCTTTATCTGGGCGATGACGCTGGCCAGTTCTTTCTGTTCTTCGGCTGAACGTGAGGACTTGCCAACCAGTTCCTCGTATCGGTTCAACAGTCCCGGCAATGCGCTCTCAAGCTGTACCATCTTGTCGAAATGGTTCTCGTAAGTTTCCGTATAAGTGGTGAACATTTCCCCAAGTTTAGTGAAGAATCCATTGGCATACTTCAACATGGATTTCCAGAACGGCTCCAGCTTTTTTCCCACTTTATTGAAAAAGGCATCCATTGTGTCTCCAAGGTTGGACTGGATTCCTTCAAGTTCCTGCATCTGCACGGCCATGGAACCGGCAATGCCGTCGACACGACCGAGAGAAAGAAGATAATCCTTGATGGCATCCTCAGAATTACGCACTTCGGTAGTCACTCCTCGGAAAGAGAACTTTGTTGTCTCCCCGGATTTGGAAGCCTTGATACCGAACTCCTTCAGACGTTCGTTCTCCCCGGTCATCGCATCAAGTATAGCCTCAATGAGCTGATCGATGGACTTTCCTTGGGAAGCGGCAAGGTCTCCCATGTTGACAAGCTCCTGGCTGGTAGGCTTGACCCCACGATTAACCAGCTTGATATATGCTTCAGTCCATTCCTGCAAGGATGATGGGGTGTCTGCTGCCAATTGCTGAAGCATCTTCATGGCATCATTAGCCTTCTTCTGCGACTGGAAAGTATTCCGGAGGACTGCCTCGTATTTGGCAAATTCCTTGCGTGTCTCGTATGCCTGGTTATGGACATCCTTAAGCCATCCGACAACCTTAACGGCAATGAAAGCCTTGGCTGCCATTTTTAACTTGGACATCCAATTCACGCTGTTGCCGAACTCATTGTTCATGTTGTTACCTGCACTGCGTAACTCGCTCATGCGGGCACGGACTTCTCTGAGACGGGTATTGAGTTTGGCATATTCTTCCGGATTCGCAGATTCAGTCATATCATCCAAAGCAGCGGAAAGCTCCTTAGCTTCTTTCTTGAGCTGTCTCATGGTGAGATCGTTGACTTTCAAGTTACGGGTCAGCAGACTTATTTTCTCATTGTTTTTGGAAATTTTGGCCGTATAGTCTTTGCACTCTTTCGCAAGGTTCTGATAGTCTTTCGTGTTCTTTTTGCCTTGGGCTTCGAGCTCCACCATAGCCTTGCGGCGTTCGGCCTCTTCCTTTTTCAAAGCCTTGGTTTCCTTGGTCAGTGTATGCAGCTCTTCCTGAAGCTTGGAACTGTCACCTGAGATTATGAGTTTGATTTCGTCTTCGGATAAATGCTTTTTTGCCATAATGTTACCAGTTTGAGTTTTTCATATTGAAGGGCCTGCTCCAGTTCCTTGCGAATATTGGTACGAACTTCTTCCGTGAAACCGTACTTTATTTCCGGGAATGTCTCATGATACAGCACTCCCCAGACCACCCGGTTATAAAGAGCAAGATTACGGCGAATATGACGGGAAATACGGTCATCGGCTCCACGACGATAATAGATGTCAAGAAAGCGGAGATATGGGAATATACGCAGATAATAGGCTTGTTTCGTATCTGATTCCTGGGCAATGAACGGACGTTTCTGAAGATGTGCCACCAGGTCACCGGATCGTGAATTGAGATATGTACGCACAACTTTTTCTTGTGTCTCATAAATAAGGTTGATGCCTTGAGACATTATATCATGGACAAAACGTTCTCTGACAAGCTGGTCTGTAATCATATTCACTGTTATTTCCAGCGAAGATAGAATAGGGGAGGCGGTACGGAAAGGACATAAAAACGAAGGGGCAACTATTCATCACGAACAATTACCCCCTATATGACAGTAGTATTTAGTTTTTCGCTTGGAGCATCCACCGGAAGTCCAGTCCTGATGAACCAGGACGGTTCTGGTATTTATAACCGGCATCAAGCATGGCTTGATGAACCTGCTCCTTACTAATATGCGCTCCAGGATCAATGCGACGAATAGCGTCGTAGACTTCATCCGTAGTGAACCAATGGGTGGCATGGCGTGCATCCGGGGCAGGTTTGAACGATGCGGACAAGGATGCTATATGGATACTGATATCGGTAATTTTCTGTTCTTGCTCTTTATTTTTCATTTTGTCCTCCTTTCTCATTAACATCAAGCGCATGCTGTAGGCAGGCAATGATTTCACGGGCATCCTCCGCAGAGATGTCGCACATCACATAGTTGCCATAATAAGCAAGGCAATATTTAGACTCACTTGTTTCAGTTCCTGTACAAAGACGTTCGGCTTGAACATAAATATCTTTTTGTGCTATAGACTTGATACGGTTCATTTGGCACCTCCTTTCTGGCACTTCTTTGCCTTATAAACGCACAATGCAGTGACCACAACCAATGGTGGGAACACCATCCCAGCACATGCCCATACGATGGCGCGGAAGTACCAGCGGTCTGCTTCGGTCTTGACTTCGCAGTCGGGAGCCAAAGCACGGTAGTAACGGCGCTGGAGGTTATTGACTTGCTCGGTAAGAGCGTTAACGGATTCGCCCACGGTAGGGATGCCGGAGGCAGGCACGTTGAGAATGCCAGAAATTTGATTTTTCATATACGAATAACTGTTACGTAAGTATTCGGCCAACTACAGGTATTAAACCTTTATATACAACAATAGCGACTGTCACTATGAACCTAATAGTATCAGCCGCTATTGTTT
>NZ_JBCNZM010000108.1:0-15833 GCF_040227615.1 Bacteroides sp. RTP31139st1_H2_RTP31139_211217
GAATTATTTCAATAATAGTTTTTACCTTTGCTCGGTAAAGGCGGTTTTGTGCTGCCTTTGCTACCCGAATCACTTTTAAACATTAAATATACGAGTAATTATGGCAACAACACCTCCGTTCAAGTATCAACCCATGTTCGAGAAGGGAAAAGATACTACTGAGTATTATCTGCTTACGAAAGATTACGTGTCAGTAAGCGAGTTTGAAGGAAAACCTATCTTGAAGATTGAAAAAGAAGGTTTGACGGCAATGGCCAATGCGGCTTTCCGTGATGTATCGTTCATGTTGCGTCGTTCGCACAACGAGCAGGTTGCTAAGATTCTGAGTGACCCCGAGGCAAGCGACAACGATAAATACGTGGCACTCACCTTCCTGCGCAATGCCGAGGTAGCATCCAAGGGGGTACTTCCTTTCTGCCAGGATACGGGTACGGCAATCATCCATGGTGAGAAGGGACAGCAGGTATGGACCGGCTACTGTGACGAAGAAGCTCTCTCACTGGGTGTTTACAAGACTTATACCGAAGAGAATCTGCGTTATTCTCAGAACGCTCCCCTCACCATGTACGATGAGGTGAATACGAAGTGCAACCTCCCCGCACAGATTGACATTGAAGCTACGGAAGGTATGGAGTACGAGTTCCTCTGCGTAACCAAGGGTGGTGGCTCTGCCAACAAGACTTATCTCTACCAGGAGACAAAGGCTATCCTCAACCCCGAAACATTGGTTCCCTTCCTTATCTCAAAAATCAAGACTTTGGGTACGGCAGCTTGTCCTCCCTATCACATCGCATTCGTTATCGGCGGTACTTCTGCCGAAAAGAACTTGTTGACTGTGAAACTGGCTTCCACCCACTTCTACGATAACCTACCCACTACCGGCAATGAGTTCGGCCGCGCTTTCCGCGATGTGGAACTGGAGAAGCTGGTACTGGAAGAAGCTCATAAGATTGGCCTCGGTGCCCAGTTCGGCGGCAAGTATCTGGCTCACGACATCCGCATCATCCGCCTGCCGCGTCACGGTGCGTCCTGTCCCGTGGGTCTGGGTGTTTCCTGCTCTGCCGACCGTAACATCAAGTGTAAAATCAATAAAGAAGGTATCTGGATTGAAAAGCTCGAC
The DNA here is from genome assembly GCF_040227615.1 of Bacteroides sp. RTP31139st1_H2_RTP31139_211217. Lineage (NCBI taxonomy): Bacteria > Pseudomonadati > Bacteroidota > Bacteroidia > Bacteroidales > Bacteroidaceae > Bacteroides > Bacteroides sp. RTP31139st1_H2_RTP31139_211217. The sequence goes on from NZ_JBCNZM010000108.1 coordinate 1,121, forward strand.
AGCAATCCGGGTGAACTGATTCCCGAAGAACTCCGTAAGGCCGGTGAAGGCGACGTGGTGAAGATTGACTTGAATCAGCCGATGGCCGATATTCTGAAGGAACTGACCAAGTATCCGGTTTCCACCCGTTTGTCTCTGAATGGAACCATTATCGTAGGCCGTGACATCGCACACGCCAAGCTGAAAGAACGTCTGGACCGTGGCGAAGACCTACCGCAGTACATCAAAGACCATCCCATCTACTACGCCGGTCCTGCCAAGACTCCTCAAGGCATGGCTTGCGGCTCCATGGGCCCGACTACTGCCGGACGTATGGACCCGTATGTAGACCTCTTCCAAAGCCACGGCGGCAGCATGATTATGCTTGCCAAAGGTAACCGCAGCCAGCAAGTGACAGATGCCTGCCAAAAGTATGGCGGTTTCTACTTGGGCTCTATCGGTGGTCCTGCCGCTATCTTGGCACAGAACAACATCAAGAGCATTGAGTGCGTGGAATATCCCGAACTCGGTATGGAAGCTATCTGGAAGATTGAGGTGGAGAACTTCCCTGCATTCATCTTGGTGGACGATAAGGGCAACGACTTCTTCAAGCAACTGAAGCCCTGGAATTGCAGCAAGTAAAACAGAAGCCTTTTAGAAAGGCATAATATAAGGAAAGCCGTAACGGAGAAAATCTTGTTACGGCTTTTTTGTTTTGTAGGGGAAAACAAAGTGTTTCGCGGCATAGAACACTCTGTTTCATCAAGCAAAACAAACTGTTCCTTTATGTTGAAACAAATTGTTTCAATAGGAAGAAACAAACTGTTCTTTCATGTTGGAACAAAGTGTTCTTCCCTATTGGAACACTCTGTTCTGCCTTGATAAAACAGATTGTTCTCTATAGGAGAATAAAACTGAAACTCGTTTGTTATCGTATTTTTGTTACATTCTCCTTTTCATTTCTCGGTTAACTTCTTTATCTTTAGCCCTCCAAACAACCTATTTAATAAAACATGGAACCAACTCTTACACGACAAACTCCGGCACAACACATCGTATGGCTGGATGTGGTACGCCTTGTTGCAATGTTTACAGTAGTTTGCTGCCATTGCACAGACCCTTTTAACTTCTATCCGGGCACATCGCCCGACATTGTTGACATCAAGTTCTGGGGAGCTGTCTACGGTGCGGCGCTCCGTCCTTGCGTACCGCTTTTTGTAATGATTACCGGTGCATTGCTGTTGCCGGTACGGGGTGACGCCTCGGCATTCTACAAGAAACGTATCCCCCGCGTATTCTTTCCTTTCCTCATCTGGTCTGTGATTTACAATCTGTTCCCCTGGATAACGGGACTGCTGGGAGTGGAGCCGAAAGTGATTCTGGATTTCTTCCCTTATTCGGGTGAGGAAGTGATGCGCCAGTCTCTGGCAGTGAGCCTGGGATATATTGCAGAAATGCCTTTTAATTTCTCTCTATTGGATGTACACATGTGGTATATCTATCTGCTGATAGGGCTTTATCTCTATCTTCCGATATTCTCGGCATGGGTGGAGAAGGCCTCGGAACGTGCCAAACTATGGTTTCTTGCAGCATGGGGAGTGACACTGCTGCTGCCTTATTATACCGAGTTTGCCGCTCCGTACCTTTGGGGGACTTGCTCGTGGAACTCGTTCGGTATGCTGTATTACTTTGCCGGTTTTAACGGCTACCTATTGTTGGGCCATTATCTGAGGAACCATAACTGGACGGGCCGGCAACTCTGTGGCATCGGCATTCCCATGTTTGCCATTGGCTATGCCGTGACATTCCTTGGTTTCCGTCGTATGACCTCCTTGCCGGATTTTACGGATGAGATGCTCGAACTCTTCTTCACCTACTGTTCGCTGAATGTAGTAATGATGACCATCCCCGTGTTTATGCTTTGCAAGCGGGCCAATTTCCGTTCGGAGCGCATCAAGAAAGCATTGGCAAACTTGACGCTCTGTGGTTTTGGAGTCTATATGATACACTATTTCTTTACCGGACCGAGCGTAGTCCTGATGCGTGCTATCCATGTTCCTATCTATCTTCAGATACCTTGTGCCGCAGTCGTCGCTTTCTGTACTTCCTGGTTTCTGGTGGCAATGGCATACCGTTGTTTCGGGAAGCGGACCAAGTGGGTGCTGGGGTAGTTTGGATGAAAGATTGTTTATCTTTAAAGGAGGAGATTTAGGGCTTATTATCTCCTCCAGATTCTCCACATATAGTAAGCGCAGTGCGTGAATGCGAAAACAAACGAGATAATCAGCAGCACTTTGCTTTCTCCCCATCCCACAGTCTGTTGGTGCCACAGTCCGGTGATGACACAAAGAACGGCAAGGATAAGTCCAATCATGTTCAAGGTCACCTGCCCGTGGCGGGTGTCGCCTCCATGCTCCAGCTTACTGTGCTTCATGCCGTAGCCCACGTAGATGTCCAGACCGATGAGCATCCACAGCACCAGGCGTATCCATGTATCGGCAGGAAGGAACAACATCATGCAAAGGCAAGTAAGAATACCCAGTATGGGGATAAGTGGAACAAGTGGGGTTTTAAAGGAACGGGGCACGTCAGGCATGGTTCTGCGTACTACCAGTACAGCGGCACAGACCAGCGTGAAGGCCATCAGCGTGCCGATGCTTGTCATCTCTCCGGCCAGCCGTGCGGGTACAAAAGCTGCCAGCAGGCCCACAAGTACCATGAAGAGCAGGTTGCTGCGTGCCGGAGTACGGAACTTTTCGTTGATATGCGAGAAGAAAGGAGGCAGCAGCCCGTCGTGGCTCATGCTCAGGAATACGCGGCTCTGTCCCAGCAGCGTCACCATGATGACGGAGCAATATCCGAACAGAATGGACAGCACGATGGCACGGTTCAGCCAGGGATAGTCCGGCTGGATGATACCTGCCGCATCAGCCTGCCCCATGTGCTCTATGGCTATGGCAACGGGAGCAATGCCTTGCTGTCCGCTGAAGGCGGTGTAGTGTGCCACTCCCGTCATGACGTGGGCAAAAACCATATAGAGCACGGTGCATACCAGCAGGGAGACCAGAATGCCGATAGGCATGTTCCGCTTCGGGTTCTTCGTCTCTTGGGCAGCTGTGCTCACGGCGTCGAACCCGAGGAAGGCGAAGAATACGATGGCCGCCCCTCGCAGGATGCCGGAGAAGCCATATTCGCCCAGCACGCCCGTATTGGCAGGGATGTAAGGTGTATAGTTGTCGGTATTGATGTATTTCCAGCCGAGTATGACAAAAATCAGTATGACGGAAACCTTCAGGAATACAATGAAGCCGTTGAAGATGGAGCTGCCTTCCGTACCCCGTATCAGGAAGAGGCTCATCAGCACGACGATAAGGAAGGCGGGGATATTTACGACTCCACCATCCCAGGGACAGGCGGTGAGGACTTGCGGTAGATGTATGTCCAGTCCCTCGAGAAAGACGACCAGATAGCGGCTCCAACTGATGCTTACCGTGGTTGCGGCTACGGTGTATTCCAATACCAGGTCCCACCCGATAATCCAGGCGATGAGTTCGCCCATCGTGGCATACGAGTAGGTGTATGCGCTGCCGGCTACGGGTATCATGGATGCAAATTCCGCATAACATAGTCCGGCGAAGCAGCATCCCAGTGCGGCAATGGCAAAGGACAGTGTGATGGCCGGTCCCGTATAGCCTGCCGCCACCGTTCCGGTGATGGAGAATAGACCCGCTCCGATGATGACTCCCACGCCCAGGGCAACAAGGCTCCACGGACCAAGTACACGTTTCAATGTTTTCTTTCCGGAGGCATTCGCCTCCGCTTGCAGTGCCTCGAATGGCTTTCTGATGAATAATCCCATTATGCTTCAATTCTGATAAATCGGGCGCAAAGGTACGGATTATATTGCTTATTCCATATAGCGCGCTACTTTTCCACTGATTTGCAGTAGGGAGATTTCACATAATTTGGTATCATATTCTGCGGAGAGAATACGTTCTTCTGCATCCAGCAGACTCTTTTGGGCTTCGCGCATCTCGATTCCCGAGAGGTTGCCCAGCATATATCGTTCCATGGCAATCTCGTGGTTCTCCTTGGCAGCCACAAGGTTCTGGCGTTCCAGGTTCAGCATTTGCAGGTTGTTTTGGTAGGCCTGCCATAGGTTGCTGAGGTCGGCGCGCAGGGCCTGCTCCAGTTGCTCCCGTTCCAGGCGAGCGTTCTGCACGGCAATGCGGGCATTCTTGCGTTCGCGGCGCCGGTTGCCGTCGAACAGATTGAAGCCGACCGTGACGCCGAAGTTCAGACCGAGGTTGCTGCGGCGGCTGTTGGCAGAGATGTCATACTTGTTGAGGGTGTAGCCGTATCCGCCGTTCATCTTCACGTATGGGTAGTCGCGCGAGCAGACTTTCTTGTAGTCCAGACGGGCCAGGGTATTGTTCTGTTCGGCACGTAGCAGTGAGGCGTTGATGGTGAGGGTGGCGTTCCACAGCTCCTCGAAGTTCAGGGAGGCGGTCACGTTGATGAGGCTGTCTTGTATGATAAACGGCTGGTCTACATCTTTGTTTGCCATGAGTTCGTTCAGCTGGATACGTGAGGTGTGCAGCAGTTCCTGCTGTTTCATGTATTGGGCACTGTCGGCATTGAAGTCCACTTTGGCCTGCTGGTAGTCCAGGCGCGAGAAGTTACCGATGTGGTAACGCTCTTCCACAATGCGCAGGCGCTCTTTGGATAGCGATACGGCATAACGGAAGTTCTTCAAGCGGATTTTTTGCTGCACATAGTTATAGTATTCGGCGGCTATGTTGGCTATCAGGTCCTCGATGGCGATGCGCGTATTGGTCTCGCCTTGGCGTTCCAGCTCCTTGAGCCGTTGGTAGTTGGCGGTAATGTTGAAACCGTCGAAGATGGTCCAGTTCAGGTTGATGCCTGCATCGAGAGTTTGGTCAAACACTCCGTTGTCCTTGGTTGTCTCTCCGGTGGCTCGGGCTTTGGTCTCGGTATTGTCTATGGTTCCCTTGTAGCCGGCGGAGAGGTCCAGTGTGGGCAGGTAGCCCGCATTGCCCAGTGTGGCGTTGTTCTTGCTGACCTGCTCTTCATTGCGGACAATGCGCAGGGAGTAGTTGTTCAGCAATCCCTGCTCCAGGCAGGACTTCAAGGTGTAGGTAGGCGCAGGCTGTGCATAAAGGCCCAGCGCTGTGCAGGCAGTGGCTATGAAAATTAAAACAATGCGTTTCATTCGGTCTTCAGTTTACTTCGGTTCGTTGATACATAACTATATATGGCAGGCACGATGTACATCGTCAGCAGTGTGGAGATGAGCATGCCGCCTACGACGGCAGTACCCATGGCGATGCGCTGGTTGCAGCCTTCGCCGGTGGCGAATGCCAGTGGTATCAGTCCCAGGATGGTGGAGGCACTCGTCATCAGGATGGGGCGCAGACGTTGCAGGGAGGCGTCCTTGATGGCTCGCATCTTGTCTTCACCCGCTTCCTGCTTCTGATTGGCGAACTCCACAATCAGGATACCGTTCTTTGCTACCAGACCAATCAGCATGATGATGCCAATCTGGCTGAATATATTCATCGTGATGTCTCCGAAATACATGAATACCAGCGCGCCGGCAATGGCGAGAGGCACCGTCAGCATGATAATCAGCGGGTCTTTGAAGCTCTCGAACTGGGCGGCCAGAATCAGGTAAATCAGCACGATGGCAAGGATGAAGGCGAACATCAGACTGGAGGAGCTTTCGCGATACTCCTTGGAGTCTCCGGTCAGTGCGGTACGGAAGGTCTCGTCCAGTGTCTCCTTGGCAATCTTGTCCATTTCGTCCAGTCCTTGCCCGATGGTCTTCCCGTCGGCAAGCCCCGCGGAGATGGTGGCGGACACGAAACGGTTGTAACGGTACAGTTTCGGAGGGGCGATACCGCCGGTCAGCTCTATCAGGTTGTCCAGCTGCACCATGTTCCCGTTGTCGCTTCGGATATAGATACCTTTCAGGTCGGCGGGCTTGTTGCGTTGCTGGCGGTTGATTTCGCCCAATATCTCGTATTGCTTTCCGTTCATGTAGAAGTAGCCCATACGCTGTCCGCTCAAGCCGTATTGCAGAGTTTGGGCAATGTTCTTGGTGCTTACGCCCATGATACTCGCCTTGTCACGGTTGATGTTGATGCGCGCTTCAGGCTTGCTGAACTTCAGGTTTACGTCTGCCATCTGGAATACCGGATTTTCGTAGACCTTCGTCATGAACTTGGGGAGCACCTCCTGCAATTTCTCGATATTGGTTGCCTGCAATACATACTGCACGGGCATACCGCCGCGCCGTCCTCCGAATGAGGAGGACTGCTGTACGAAAGAGCGTGCCATGGTCTTTTTCTGCACTGCCTTCGACAACTTTTCGGCAACCTCCATCTGGGTATAGTCACGGTCTTTCATGTCTTTCAGTGTGATACGTACGTTACCGCTACCACTGGACACACGCGCCGTGACCGCTTCTGCATCCGGGATAATGGAGTCCACCAGATGATTGATGTCTTCGGTATAGTCGCGGATATATTCGTAAGTCACTCCTTCGGCACCCATTGTATTGATACTGATTTGCGAACGGTCCTCCAATGGCGCCATTTCAGCCGGGATAGTATTCCAAAGGACTCCGATAAGCAGGATGGTGACGATGGTGAAGGGCAAGGCAATCCAGCGCCGTTTCAGGAAGGCAGCCAGTGACTGGCTGTATATCCGGTTCATCCCTTCGAAGAAAGGTTCGGTCTTGCGATAGAACCAGCTCTGCTGTTCCCTTTTGATTAAAAGTTTGGTGGCAAGCATCGGCGTAAAAGTCAATGCGGCGAAGGAGGAGATAATCACCGAACCGGAGACCACGATACTGAATTCGCGGAACAGTCGTCCTGTCGTACCGTCCATGAATACAATAGGGAAGAATACCGCCACCAGCGTAATGGTAGTGGAGATGACGGCAAAGAAAATCTCCTTGGCTCCTTCTATGCCGGCTTCTTTCGGTGGCATCCCTTTCTCGATGCGGACATAAATGTTCTCCGTCATCACGATGGCGTCGTCCACCACCAAGCCCACGGCAAGCACCACGGCAAGCATGGAGAGCACATTGATGGAGAAACCGGCCAGATACATGACGAAGAAAGCTCCAATCAGCGAAACGGGGATTACAATACATGGCACAAGCGTCACACGCCAATCGCGCAAGAAGAGGAAAATGATGATGATAACCAGTACAAAGGCCTCATACACCGTCTGCTTCACCTCGTCGATAGAAGCGCGGATAAACTTGGTATTGTCAAAACCGTAGTTGTAATGAACATCTTCGGGAAGGTCTTTCTTCATCTTCTCCATGCGGTCATATACGGCGTTGGCTATTTCAATGTGGTTGGCACCTGGCTGCGGAATTACTACGACACCTACCATGGGCACACCGTTCATCTTCATATAACTTTTGATGTCGGCTGGTCCCAGTTCGGCACGTCCAATGTCGCTGAAGCGGACAATACGGTTACCGTCTTCCTTCAAGATAAGATTGTTGAACTCTTCGGCTGTATGCATCAGACCCAACGTACGGATGGTGAGCTCGGTAGTGTTTCCTTCGATACTTCCGGAAGGGAGCTCTACGTTTTCGTTGTCCACCGCATTCTTTACATCCAGAGGAGTGATTCCATAGCCGGACATCTTGATGGGGTCCAGCCAAAGCCGCATGGAATAGCGCTTTTCTCCCCAGATGCTTACACTACTTACATCTGAAATAGTCTGAAGCTGCTCCTTGACAGTCAGGTCGGCTATTTCACTGAGCTCCAGTAGGGAACGTTTGTCGCTTTGGAGGGCAACCATTAGGATAGGGGTGGCGTCCGCATCGGCTTTTGATACGGTAGGAGGGTCACAGTCACGAGGCAGATAGCGTTGTGCACGCGACACTTTATCACGTACGTCGTTGGCGGCGGTTTCCAGGTCAACGGAAAGCTCAAACTCTACTGTAATGCGTGATGAGCCTTGCTGGCTGACACTGGAGAGGGAGCGTATGCCGGGAATACCGTTGATGTTCTGCTCCAGAGGCTCCGTTATCTGGTTCTCGATGACATCGGCGTTGGCACCCGGATAGGAGCAGGATACTGATATGATGGGATTGTCTACAGACGGGTACTCGCGTACACCCAGATAATTGTAGCCGATGAAGCCAAACAGCAGGATTATCAGGGTAAGTACTGTCGAGAGTACCGGTCGCCGTATACTTAATTCGGATATATTCATTCTTTACAATTGATAATTAACGGTTGATAATTGACAGTTGTCAATTGATATTGTCCAGTGTTACCGGTAGTCCGGTACGGAGTTGCAGGGTTCCCGAGGTGATGATGGTATCTCCTGCCTGCAAGCCTTGCAATACTTGTACTTCCGCTTCCGTACGGATTCCCGTAGTAATCTCTACTGGCTGGGCTTTTCCCGACTTATAGAGGAATATCTTGTCTTTTCCCATTTCCGGTACAATGGCTTCGGACGGTACGGCAAGGGCGTCCTGAATTTCATCCTTGTTCAGCTTGATGCTGGCATAGCGGCCCGGAAGCACAGCTCCGTTGGCATTGGGATAAAGTGCACGGATTGTCAGGGTATGGGTAGTAGGGTCTATCTTTGATTCGCGTGCATAAACCGTGGCGTGGAAGGTATTTAGCTTTCCTTCGAGAGTGAAGTCCAGTCCGGCGCCGGTCTTTACGTCATTGGCATACCGCTCGGGTACGGCAAATTCCACCTTCAACGGCGAAATCTTGGTGAGTTTGGCTACAATGGTTGTAGGGGAAGCGTAAGTACCCACACTGACTTGGCGCAGACCGATGACACCGTCGAAAGGAGCACGCAGCTCAGTTTGTGCGATGTTCGATTCTATCAGGTCAATGTCGGCATTCAGGGTGGCCAGCTCGGTCTTTACTTGTTCGTAGGCTTCTTTACTGACCGCATCCCTTTCCAGCAGGGCGTTCTGGCGAAACACGCGGTCTTCTGCCAACTTTAATTGGGAGACGAGGCGTTGCAATTGTGCTTGCAGCGGCCGGTCATTAACTTTGGCAAGTAATTGTCCTTTCTTGACGAAGCTGCCTTCTTCAAAATTTATCTCTATGATTTTGCCGGATGTCTCGAAAGAAAGGTCCACTTCCTCATCCGGCAGCAGGCTGCCGCTGATTTGTATTTCATCCTTCAGCAGTTGCGGTTTGATTATTTTTGCGTTTACGTTTAGAATTTTCTTACCGCTACGTTGACCGGTCATCACCTTGTCTGCAGCGGCTAATTCTTCATTCTCTTTAGGTAATTGGGAGTAGATTCCTCCTCCAATCAGTCCGGCACCAATCACGATAATGATGCCCCATTTAACTCTCTTATTCATGTTGTAGTATTAGTAGTAATAAAATCAGCCTTAGATTAGACTACGGGAAAAGAGAATAGTTTAAAAGATAAAGAGTTAAAAAGTGTAAGAATGTGGATTGGAAAGGTGATAAAATGACAAATCAGTAAGCAGCCCGGTATTTTCCCTCCTCCTTGTCCTCCAGCATGTTCAGATAAGAAGCGTAACGGGATTCGCTGATATAGTGCTTCTCGACAGCCTCGCGTACAGCGCATCCGGGTTCGTGGCGGTGGGTACAGTTGCCGTAACGGCAGTCGGCAGATACCTTGAATATTTCCGGGAAGTAGTGGCCTATCTCTTCTTCTTCCATATCGAATGTTCCGAAACCTTTGATGCCCGGAGTGTCAATGATATATCCGTTGCCCGGAACCGGGAACATTTCTGAGAAGGTAGTGGTGTGCATACCTTTATTATGATAGGTGGATATCTCTCCGGTTTTAATCTCTATATCGGGCAGTATTGCCTTGATGAGTGTCGATTTCCCTACTCCGGAATGTCCGGAAAAGAGGGTTATGCGTCCTTTGAGTTCTTTCTCGATAGTGTCGATGCCTTCCCCTTTTCTGGCAGAAACCTTGAAACAAGGATAGCCGATGGTGGTGTAAAGGTTGATGAGACTGTCCAGATAGTGCAGTTCCTCTTCATTGTAGGCATCCACTTTGTTGAATATAATCTTGACGGGAACACGGTATGCCTCGGCAGAGGCGAGAAAACGGTCTATAAAGGTAGTGGAGGTCTCGGGATAGTTCACCGTCACTATGAGCATGCACTGGTCGAGGTTGGCAGCAAGAATGTGCGATTGCTTGGAAAGGTTGGAGGCGCGGCGGATGATGTAATTCTTCCGGTCCTCTATCTCGCTGATAAAGGCCGTACCTTCCTGGTTCAATATGATTTTTACATAATCGCCTACAGCTACGGGATTGGTACTTCGTATGCCTTTCAGACGGAAGTTCCCTTTGATTTTACATTCAATATCCCTCCCGTCGTCAGTCCGTACCAAGTACCAACTTCCGGTGTTTTTTATAACGAGTCCCCTCAAAATAATTGATAGTTGATAGTTGATAATTGATAATTGACTGTTGGATAATTACTACGGGTATTATTCCGCATGGTAATTATCAACTGTCAATTATCAATTATCAATTCATTAAACGGTCATGATTTCTTTATCCTTTGCAGCCAGCATATCATCAATCCGCTTGATGAACTTATCGTGAATCTTCTGCAGTTTTTCTTCGCCGCCTTTCTGGGCATCCTCTGCCAGTCCGTCTTTTACGGATTTCTTCAAGGCGTCGATGGCATCACGGCGTGCATTGCGTACACTTACTTTGGCTGTTTCTCCTTCTCCCTTGCATTGCTTGGCAAGCTGTTTACGACGTTCTTCCGTCAGTGGCGGGATGCCGATACGGATAATCTCGCCATTATTTTCGGGCATGATGCCAAGGCTGGAGTCAATGATGGCTTTTTCAATGACGCGGAACATGCTCTTGTCCCACGGCTTAATGGCAATGCTGCGTGCATCCGGAGTGGTTACGGCTGCTACATTATTAATCGGAACCATACTTCCGTAAGAATCTACGCGGATGCCATCCAACAAACGGATATCAGCTTTACCGGCGCGGATATGAGCCAATGCTTCGTCCAGATACATGATGGCCATGTCCATACTTTCTTGCGCTTCGTCTAAGATGTCTTTTACGTCTCTCATATTGTTTTCGTTTTGAAATAGCTTTGATTTGAAACTTTGCAAATATAATTATTAAATTGAGAATTGAGAATTAAGAAGTAAATAACCTTCATATTTTAATTCTTAATTCTTGATTTAGTTGTGTACCAATGTACCGATTTCTTCTCCTTGCATCACTTTTTTCAGATTACCCACTGTGTCCATGTCAAAAACGATGATGGGCAGATTGTTCTCCTTGCACATGCAGGTGGCAGTAAGGTCCATCACTTTCAGGCCGCGCTTCAGCACTTCGTCGTAGGTAATGTCGTGGAACTTCGTGGCTGTCGGGTCTTTTTCCGGGTCGGCGGTGTAGATACCGTCCACACGGGTTCCTTTCAGCATGACGTCTGCTTCAATCTCGATACCACGCAGGCTGGAGCCGGTATCGGTGGTGAAGAAAGGATTGCCGGTTCCGGCGGACATGATGACTACTTCACCGGCTTCCATGCATTCGATGGCACGCCATTTATTGTAGAATTCGCCGATGGGTTCCATGCGCACGGCAGTCAGTACACGGGCCTTTACACCGGTAGCTACCAGAGCCGAACTGAGTGCAAGACTGTTGATGACTGTTGCCAGCATTCCCATTTGGTCGCCTTTCACACGGTCAAAGCCTTTGTTGGCACCGCTCAATCCACGGAATATGTTTCCGCCGCCTATGACGATGCCTATTTGTACTCCCAATCCGTGGATTTCCTTGATTTGCGCTGCATACTCGGCAAGGCGTTTTTCGTCGATGCCGTATTGTTTTTCTCCCATCAGGCTCTCGCCGCTGAGTTTCAATAAGATTCTTTTATAGGTTGCCATAATATATAGTTTTGTTATATTGCTTTGCAGCAAAGATAAAGAATAAAACTGAAAAGTGCAGCAGAATGTGGTAGGATAGTTGCCTAACGCATTGTCTTTAGGAACTCTTCCATGCTGTGATATAGCGGAACACCATAGCGGTTACAAGTAATCCGTACATTGTCGTAGCGGTAGAAACCGGGTTCACAAATCACATGCAGTTTGCCCGAACGCATGTGTAGTCCCATTTCCAGCAGGGTGATGGGAGACTTGCTGCTTGCCAGGATATTCATGATTATCAGGTCGGCTTTTTCCAGATGTTCCAGTTCCCAGTTCACTTGATGTTCAAAGTCGGACATTTCGCCGCTCAACCCCTTGTCCCTTCGGGGATTGTATAGAAGGTATTTGCCTTCGGGACGTGCGCGGAACCAGTCGCAGGTTGCCTTTTGCCAATCTATGCTTTTGCCCATGTCGATGGTGCCGGCCAAGAATATTTTGGTGTATTCGGCTTCGTTCACTCCAGTCTTGCCTTCATCCGGACGGAGTACGATAACTTCGGATTGGGCTTGCAGACCGATGGGGAATAGCAGCAGTAAAAGCAGGTAGAGACTTTTCTTCATGGTTGGTGGTGTGATTATGGGATTAGCTTCTTTTTTTGTTTCTTATCGGGAGTTTGGGGAAGAGTTTTCTGAAACGAACCAGATGGCTTGTAATGTTCCCCCCTGCGATGACGAATGTTACGGCTACAATAATCATTACCAATCCGAAACTTTCTCTGAACGTCAGACTTTCTCCAAAGACGGCTATTCCGAAGAAGATGGCTGTCACGGGTTCCAATGCGCCGAGAATAGCGGTCGGGGTGGAGCCGATATATTGGATGGCGCCGGTAGTGCAGAGGAAGGATATGGCGGTGGGAAAGACAGCCAGTGCAAGCAGATTGCCCCACAGATACCACTGGTCCGGTGTGTTCAGCACTCCGGAATAGAGCAGGCGTGCTACGAAGAGCGATAAGCCGAAGAGAAGGACATAGAAGGTGACTTTGAGTGTAGCTACATTTTTCAATGACGTCTGGTTGATGCCCACGATGTATATGGCGTAGGAAAGGGAGGAAGCGAAAACCAGCAGTGTCCCTATCAGGCTCAGCGTACTGCCGTCCTCACTTTTATAGAGCAGCCCGATGCCTCCCAGTGCAAGCAGCATGCAGACGATGGTTTGCAGTGCCAGCTTCTCTTTGAAGACCATAGCCATAATAAGAGCCACCATGATGGGGTAGACGAACAGCAGTGTCGACGCTATGCCGGCGGCCATATAATTATAACTCAGAAAAAGCGTCAGTGAGGAGAGGGCTACGAGCAATCCCATGATGATGAGCGGAAATGTTTCTTTCCGTTGTATCTTGAATGTCCGCCCTCTCGCTTTTATCATAATGCCCAGCAATGGGATGGCAAAAAGGTATCTGAAAAAGAGTACCGAGTCCGGATCCATGCCGGCTTTGTACAGCGGGAGGGCAAACAATGGATTCATACCGTAGGAGGCTGCGGCGATGGAACCTAAAATATATCCTTTGGCTTTTGCGTTCATATCTTTATCTGTAAATTAGCGCGCAAAGGTAGATATTTACTTTGATTTCCTCCTTCTTTTCTGTATGAAAACCGTATGAATTCTACACTTATGCCTTCAGTGTGTAGTCGCCGGCTTCTTTCGTCACTACTTTCTGCAGTTCTTCGAGCGTCTTTTCACCGTCCGAAAACTCTACGGTGGCTACCGGAGGGTTCAGGGTTACGGTGGCGTGTATGCCTTCCATACTGTTCAATGCTTTCTCTACATGCATGCGGCAATGGTTGCACATCATGCCTTCTACTTTGAATTCTTTCTTCATGATTGTTTCTGTTGGCGGTTCAACTTCTTTGTTTTCTTCTCCTTCATGTATTCTTTTCCGTTTCAGCAGCAGGCTGTTGCTCACCACACTGACACTGCTGAATGCCATGGCCGCACCGGCTATCATCGGATTCAGCAGGAAGCCGTTGATGGGATAGAGTATTCCGGCCGCAATGGGTACACCTATTATATTATATATAAATGCCCAGAAGAGATTCTGCCGGATGGTCCGGACGGTGAGACGCGACAGACAGAGAGCTTCCGGTATCTTGGTCAGGTCGGAAGAGATGATGGTCATTTTGGCTACATCCATGGCGATGTCGCTGCCTCCACCCATGGCGATGCTTAAGTCGGCTTGGGCAAGGGCGGCGCTGTCGTTGATGCCGTCGCCCACCATGGCAACCTTCCGGCCTTCTGCCTGCAACCGGCTGACGAAGGCAGCCTTGTCCTGCGGCAATACACTGGCCTGGTAGTGGGCGATGCCTGCTTTGCGGGCAATCTCACGGGCGGTGGCCTCATTGTCTCCGGTCAGCATGTGGACTTCGATGCCGGCGGCGTGCAGCTCGCTGACGGCACGGATGGAAGTTTCCTTTATCCGGTCTGTAATTCCGGCTATTGCCAGCACGTTTTCTTCATCGGCAAACCAGATGACGGTCTGTGCTTCCGATGTCAGTCGGGTTGCCTCTTCCTGCAGGGAGGGGGGGATGGCGATATGGTTTTCTTCCAGCAGTTTCCGGTTCCCGGCGAGGTAGGTCCGGCCTTGTGCCCGTCCTTTCACGCCTTTTCCGGTGATGCTTTCAAAGTCTTGAATGTCTATGGAGGCCGACTCCTTGAGGTGGTTCACCACGGCTTCTGCCAACGGATGTTCCGAGAGCTTCTCCAGACTATAGAAAATGTCCGACAGCGCATTGCCTGCAGTGGCGCCAGTACCGGGCGTCATTGCC